>DATMIN010000132.1:0-18285 GCA_035554275.1 Burkholderiaceae bacterium | reverse complement strand
CAGCGGCCGCACGCGCGGCGTGCCGCCGAGCGCGAGCGCGCGGCCGTCCCACGCCAGCGACGCGACCGGGCTCGCGCCGCCCGGGTGGGCGAGGAACTGCGTCGGCGGGTTGGCCTGGAACGGCCGCCACGCGAGCGCGAGCGCGACGCGCCGTGGCGTCTTGGCGAGGTTGCGCACGGTGTAGCGCGCGACCGCGAACGGTGCCTCGGGCGTGCCGGCGCCGAACGCCTCGATGTCGAGCGCGAGCGCGCGGCCCCGGCCGCTGCCACGGCGCTCGCCCCCACCGAATCTCCAATGCACTTCCGGCATCGGCAGGTCGCCGTCGCGCAGCGCGTGCGTCGCGCGCGCGTCGGCCCAGCCGAGCACGCGGCCCGCGTCGACGAGGAACGGCTCGAGCGCACCGACGCCGGGCCGCGGCTCGAGCACGCCGTCTTCGCTGAGCAGCGACGCGGTGCGCGCGCCATCGACGCCGAGCACCGTCCAGTACGACTGCTCGCCGACATAGGCGCGCGGGTACGTGCCGCGCGGCGCGGCGCGCGCGAGCTGCGCGAAGAACGTGTTCGCATCCGGCGCGTCGCGCGGCTCGACGGCGGCCAGCGCGGCGCGGCCACGCGTCGATTCCTCCGCCACGACGACGCGCAGATAGCGCGCCTCGCTGTCGGGCACGAAGTGGCTGTGCAGCGCGCCGCGCGCGCCGTCGACCTCGCGCACGCGCTGCCACTGCGCGCCGTCGTCCGACAGCTCGATCGCGTAGCGCGGCGGTGGCGTGCCGCCGCGCCAGCGCAGCGCGAGCGCGCCGAACTCGCGCGCGACGCCGAAGTCGGCGCCCAGGCCGTCGGCGCTCAGCACCGGCGCCGGGATCGGCGGCGGCGTGTCGGGCAGGCGCCGCAGCACCAGCCGGTCGAAGCATGCCGAACCCTTGCCGGCGCCACTGCCGGGACTGCCACTCGAAGCGATCACGAACTCGACGCTCGCGCTGCGGCGCAGCGTGCGGTCGGTCGTCGGCCCCCACGCGAACTGCACCTGGCGCTGGCGCAGCTTCAGCGTCTGCCATTCGGCCGGGAAGCGGTATTCGGGGCGCTGCACCCACCAGACGTTGTCGCCGCCGGCATCGACGAGCTTGAACTGGAACGCGTTGGGCGAGCCGCCACCGCGCACGCCGAGCGCGAACTCGTAGCGCGCCGGATACTCGATCGGCAGCGCGCGCTGCGCGGTGACGTAGCCGGTGACGCGGCCGAAGTCGTAGTCGAGGCACAGCGCCTTGCCGTGCGGGCCGTCGCTGCTGCGCAGCGTGGCTTTCACGTCGTCGGTGGCCGAGACCTTCCACGCCGCCGGGTTCGCGAAGTCGTCGAGCACGCGCTCCTGCGCCTGCGCGAGCGGCGCCGACCACGCGACCAGCGCGGCGAGCAGCGGCGCGAGAAGGGCGCTGCGCCTCATCCCTTCACGCTGCCGGCCATCAGGCCGGCCATGTACTGGCGCTGCAGCGCGAGGAAGATCGCGAGCACCGGCAGCACCGTGACGACCGAGCCGGCCATCATCAGCTCGTTGTCCTGCACATGCTCGCGCGACAGCCCGGCGAGCGCGACCGGCAGCGTGTGCAGCGAGTCGTCGGTCAGCACGATCAGCGGCCACATGAAATCGTTCCAGCTCGACAGGAAGCTGAAGATCGCGAGCGTCGCGAGCACCGGCGACAGCATCGGCACGACGATCGTCAGGAAGATGCGGAACTCGCGCGCGCCGTCGATGCGCGCGGCCTCGAGCAGATCGTCGGGGATGCCGCGTGCGAACTGGCGCACGAGAAAGATGCCGAACACGCTCGCCATCATCGGCACCACCGCGCCGGCGTAGCTGTTGATCAGGCCGAGCGGCTTGAGCATCAGGAACAGCGGCAGCATCGCAACCTGCCCCGGGATCACGAGCGCGCCGAGCAGCGCGCGGAACAGCGCGTCGCGGCCGCGGAACTTCAGCTTCGCGAACGCGTAGCCGGCCATCACGTTGAAGCTGACCGAGATCGCGGTCGAGAGCAGCGCGAGCAGCAGGCTGTTCATCATGTAGCGGCCCATGCCGAGGCTCGCGAACAGCTGCTGGTAGTTCGCCAGCGTCACCGAACGCGGGAAGATCGGCGTCGGCAGCGTGCTCGACGCGCCGGCCGGCATCAGCGACACCGACACCATCCACAGCAGCGGGAACAGCGCGAGCGCCGCCAGCCCGGCGAGCAGCCCGTTGACGATCCAGATCGCGAACCTCGGGTTCATGCGCTGCGCCCCTGCGGATCACGGTCGAAGCGCAGCAGCACCGCGCTGACCACGAAGATCACGACGAACAGCAGGAACGCGACCGCGCTCGCGTTGCCGAGGTTCCACCAGCGAAAGCCTTCCTCGTACATGAAGTACAGCACGCTGACCGTGCTGCGCAGCGGCCCGCCCTGCGTCATCACGTAGGGCTCGGCGAAGAGCTGGAAGTAGCCCGACACCGTCATGATCGACACCATCACGAGCGTGGGCGCGAGCATCGGCACGGTCAGGTCGACGAACTGGCGGAATGGGCCGGCGCCGTCGACGCGCGCCGACTCGTAGATCTCGCCCGGCACGGCCTGCAGCGCGGCGAGCAGGATCACCATGTTGTAGCCGAAGTTCTTCCACGCCGAGAACAGGATGATCGCGGGCATCGCCCAGTGCGGGTTGCCGAGCCAGTCGACCGGCGTGATGCCGATCGATGTGAGGCCCTGGTTGATCAGCCCGTAGCGCGTGTGCAGCAGGTAGCGCCAGATCACCGCGACCGCGACCACGGTGGTCACGACCGGCGCGAACAGCGCGGTGCGGAAGAACGGCTGCCACTTCGCGACGCGCGCGTTCAGCAGCAGCGCCGCGCCGAGCGACAGGCCGATCGACACCGGCACGCCGACGACGACGAAGTACACGGTGTTGCCGAACGCCTGCCAGAACAGCGGTGTCTGCAGCAGCCGCGCGTAGTTCTGCAGGCCGACGAAGCGCAGCGTGCCGATGTCGGCGAGCGCGTAGAGATCGAAGTCGGTCAGGCTGAGCAGCAGGCCGGCGGCGACGGGCCCCGCGAAGAACACCGCGATGACAACCATCGCGGGCGCGGCCAGCGCCCAGCCGATGGCGTTCACCTTTCTCACCGCGCCACTCCAACGCGCTCGCGCAGCCAGCGCCGCTTTTCGAGCACCTGGTCGACCCACGCATCGAGCTGCGCCGTCGCGGCCTCGGCACCCTGCGTGCGCTGCACGACACGTTCGGCGGTCTGCTGCATCTCTTGGACGATGCGCTCCCACTCCGGGATCTTCGG
The DNA here is from genome assembly GCA_035554275.1 of Burkholderiaceae bacterium. Lineage (GTDB taxonomy): Bacteria > Pseudomonadota > Gammaproteobacteria > Burkholderiales > Burkholderiaceae_C > LMDS01. The sequence continues at coordinate 14,979 of DATMIN010000132.1, read as the reverse complement.
TGTGGCACGCACGCGGTCGAGCTGCTCCAAGAAGGCTTGCGCCGGCGCATCGTTCGCGAGCGCCGGCGCACGCCAAGCGGCGCGGCGCGGCGGCAGGTCACCGCTCAGCGCGTGAAAGCGCTGCATCGTTTCGGGCTCGCTCAAGAACTCGATCAGCTTCCAGGCCGGCTCCTGGCGTGGCGACTTCTTGAACAGCACGAGGCTCGAGCCGCCGGCCGTGGACACGCCCGGACCCTGCGGCCCGGGCAGCGGCGCGGTCGACCACTTGCCCTGCATCGCATCGGGAAGGCGGCGCCGGAACTCGCCGACGTTCCACGGCCCGGTGATATAGAACGTGAACAGGCCGCGCGCAAATTCGTCCCACACGTTCGAGATCTGCGTGTTGGTCATCAAAGGCGCGAGGCCGGCGTGAAACAGGCCGCTGTAGAAGTCGAGTGCCTTGCGGAACGCCGGCTTCGAGAACGCACCGCGGGTGTCGTCGTCGGCGAGCAGCGCGCCTTGCTGCAGCGCCATCGCCAGCAGCGGCTCGGGTTCGTTGAGCGGCAACAGTGCGCCGTAGCCGCGCGCACCCTGCGCCCCGCTGCGCCGCTCGATCGCGCGCATCGCATCCGTCCATTCGGCCCAGCTGCGCGGCGCGCGCGCGAAACCCGCGGCACGCAACAGGTCGGTCCGATAGAAGAGCAGCCGCGTGTCGGCGTACCAGGGCAGGCCGAACAGTCGCGGGCCCTGCTTTGTTGCCATCACGTTGGTGTCGAGGATGCCGGCGAAGTAGTCGTCGCGCTGCACGACGCTGGACGCTGCAACGCGCGCATCGAGCGGCTCCAGCGCGTCGAGCGCGGTGAACTCCGGCAGCCACGTGTTGCCGAGCTGGCACAGGTCGGGCAGCGAGTCACCGGCGTAGGCGGTCAGCAGCTTCTCGTGGGCCGCGGTGACAGGCAGCTGCTGCACGCGCACCTCGATCCCCGGGTGGCGCGCGCGGAACGCCGGCAAGAGCTCGACCACGACCTCGGCCTCGCGGCCCATCGCCCAGAAGTCGAGCGGGCCGCGCGGGTCGGCGCGCCGGCCGCAGCCGGCAAGGCCGCCAGCGACGAGCGCCGCGCCGCTGAGCGCCTTCAGCGCATCGCGCCGACGCGCGCCGGGGATCGCACGCTGCGCCTGCATCAGCCCTGCTTCGTCAGCCAGCCGCCGCTGAAGCCGGCGCGCTCGAGGCCGCGCCGGATCGGCACGCTGCGGCGCATGTCTTCCCAGACCAGCTCGTTGCGGTAGTTGCAGATCATCGCCAGGATCGGGCCCTGGTCGATGCCGAGGTGGTCGTTCGCGATCCAGCCGAAGCCGGGGTCGACGTGGCCGTCGGACAGCTTCGCGTCGCTGGCGGTGAAGCTGCGGTTGAACGAATCGACGTAGCCGTATTTGCCGTAGATGTAGAAGCCGTAGCGCGCATGCATTTCCTGCACCGCCGGGATCACGATCTCGGGCGCGAACGGTAGCGACGAGACCGCCGCGGTCGGTGCGATCGTGCCGTCGTCGAGCGTGTGGGCGCGGCCGGCGCCGCGCGCCGAGTAGTCGAGGAAGGCGCGCACCCGGCCGTTGCGGTCGAACTGGCGCATCGTGCCGGGGCCGTCGCAGGCGGTGAAGCCCCACACGTTGGCGCCGTACTCGAACCAGCCGTTCGGGTTCGCGATCGCATAGGCGCGCTGCGCGTAGACGGCGCGGCGCGTGTTCTCGAAGTAGTCGATGCCGCGCTGGCGCATCGTCGCGTCCTGCAGGCCGCGGAAGTCGATCCAGATGTGCGAATACTGGTGCCCGAACAGCGGCGCGAAGCTCAGGTGCTCGTAGCCCATGAAGCGGCCCCAGGTGCCGCGGTAGCTCTCGGTCCACGCGCTCCACGCGCCTTCCTCGACCGGGTGGGTCGGCGAGCCGAGCGCCAGCAGCACGACGAGCATCGCCTCGTTGTAGCCGTTCCAGTCGTGCGGAATGAACTGCTGCTCGGGGCTCCAGCCCATGCTGATCAGCTGGCCGCGCACCTGCGCCCACTTCCAGTCGATGCGCCAGTAGATCTGGTCCACCGAGTCGCGGATCGCGACCTCGTCGGCGTGCTCGCCGTCGAAGAACGCCTGCGCGTGCAGCATGCCGCCGACGAGCAGCGCGGTGTCCACCGTCGACAGCTCGCTCTTCGGCGCGCGCGTGCCGGTCTTCATGTCGAGGAAGTGATAGAAGAAGCCCTTGTAGCCGGTCGTGCCGCGCCCCTGTGTGCCCTGCGGCGCGTTGCGGAAGAAGCGCACCGTCGTCAGCACGCGCTCGCGCGCCTGCTCGCGGCTGATGAAGCCGCGGTCGGCGCCGATCACATAGGCGGTGAGCGCGAAGCCGATCGCCGCGATGCTCGCCGGCGCCGGCGTCGGGTAGCGGTCGGGCACCATGCCGTTCGCGGGGTTCGCGGTCGACCAGAAGAAGTCGAAGGTGCGGCGCTCGATGTCCTCGAACAGCGGCGGCAGCACGGTGCGCCCGGCGATCGCCGGCGGCTCGACCGGCGCGGCCGCGCTCGACGCCGCATCGGCCGCGGTGGTGTCGTAGACCGGGCTGCGCAACGCGAGCTGCAGTTGCAGCTGCTTGATCGGCGAGGTGCTGCCGCAGCCGGCCACCGACGCGAGCGCGGCACCACCGCCCAGAGCGAGGAATCGACGGCGCGAAGGTGAAGGCGAGTTCATGGTGTCGGTGGGGCCGGCCGCGCCGGGCCGGCCGTGCCGCATTAGAACGCCTGAAGGCGCGCGCCGTGCAAAGCCCCGGATGACGCTGCGGGGCACTCGGAAATGCCCCGTATGTCATGTCATGTCATGGGCCTACCACGACGCGTTCAAGCCGACCTTCACCGTGCGCGGCGGGCCGTCGAGGTTGCCGGCGGTGTTGGCGGTCGCGACGTGCTTGCTCCAGTCGACGCTGTAGTCGGCGTAGTTCTTGTAGTCGAACAGGTTGATCACGTCGAGCCGCACGCCCAGCGCATAGCTGCCGTCGGCGTTCGAGCGCGTGCGCACGACGAGACCGGTGGCGGTGTTGGTGGCGACGATCTCGGCGCCGGCCGCGGCCTGGCCGGTGGCGGCGACCGAGCCGCGCAGGATTGCGTTGCTCGACTGGGCCAGCACGGGCGCGGCCAGCGCGAACATTGCGGCGGCCGCGAGCGCGCGGATCGGAAATCGGGGGGCTTGTCTCATGATCGGCCTTTCAGTGGCTCTGGTGGATGAATGCGCTGCGCCGCGCTCGACGGCACGAAGCGCAGCCGTGAGACCACGCCCTTCACGTGCTCGCGGGTCTGCGGCGTCACGTGGGCGTGGCCGTTCAGCGTTCGCGACACGGTGGCCACCGAGACGCCGGCGGCGCTCGCAACGTCCCGGATCGTCGTGGCCATCGCGCGGCGCGGTCAGTCGTCGCCGTCGAGCGCCGCGCCGTTCGACGCGATCACGCGGGCGTAGAAGAGCGCGCTGTCCTTCGGCGTGCGCTCCTGCGTGTCGAAGTTGACGTGCACGATGCCGAAGCGCTTGGCGAAACCGTGCGCCCACTCGAGGTTGTCGAGCAGCGACCAGGCGCAGTAGCCGCGCAGGTCGACGCCCTGCGCGATCGCGGCGTGGATCGCGCGCAGGTGGCTGCGGTAGTAGGCCAGGCGCAGCGGGTCGTGCACGTGGCCGCCCTCGGCGTTCGGCGGGTCGTAGAACGCGGCGCCGTTCTCGGTCACGTACTGCGGGATGTCGCCGTAGCGCTGCTTCAGCCAGACCAGGATCTCGCGCAGGCCGTCGGGGTGCACCTCCCAGCCGGTGTCGGTGTAGGTCGACTGCGACTGCGGCACGACCGCGGTCTTCACCGGCCACGCGGTCTCGTCGTGGCGAATCATGTCGCGCATGTAGTAGTTGACGCCGACGAAATCGATCTTCTCGCCGATCAGCGTGAAGTCCTCGTCCGGCCACTGCGGCCAGGCCGCGCCGAAGATCTCGGTCATCTCGTCGGGGTACTTGCCGAGGAACACCGGGTCGAGGTACTGGCGGTTCATGTACGCGTCGGCCCGGCGCGTTGCCGCCACGTCTTCCGGCTTGTCGGTGGCGGCGTGCTTCGGCGCGAGGTTCACGACCAGGCCGATCTCATGCTTGCCGAGCGCGCGGTACGCCTGCACCGCCTTGCCGTGCGCGCGCAGCAGCTGGTGCGACGCGATCGGCGCCTCGACGAGGCTCTTGTGCCCGGGCGCGAGCACGCCGGTCAGGTAGCCGCCGTCGGCCACGACCCACGGCTCGTTGAGCGTGGTCCAGCGCTGCACGCGGTCGTCGAGGCGCTTGTAGACCACGCTCGCGTAATCGGCGAACCAGTCGCCGATGTCGGGGTTGAGCCAGCCGCCGCGGTCGTCGAGCGCGGCCGGCAGGTCCCAGTGGTAGAGCGTGGCCAGCGGCTGGATGCCGTGCGCGAGCAGCGTGTCGACGAGCCGCTCGTAGAAGGCCAGGCCCGCCTCGTTGACCGCGCCGCGCCCCTCGGGCAGCACGCGCCCCCAGGCGATGCTGAAGCGGTAGGCGGTCAGGCCGAGGCGCTGCATCAGCGCGACGTCGTCTTCCATCCGGCGGTAGTGGTCGCAGGCGGTGTCGCCGGTGTCGCCGTTCTTCACCATCCCCGGCGTGCGCACGAAGCGGTGCCAGATGCTCGCGCCGGCGCCGTCGGCCAGCGGCGAGCCCTCGATCTGGTACGCGGACGTGGCGGCGCCCCAGAGGAATGAGGGCGGGAAGCGATGCGAGGTGGGCAGGGTCGGTCCAGACATGACGAAAACGCTATCAGCAAGGCCGCGCGCGACCCATGCGGGTTACACCGTGGTGTGAAGAAATATCAACATTGTTGAAACCGCAGGCAACAAAAAGCCGCCCGCAGGCGGCTTCGATGTAGCGCGGGCGCAGGCGTCCGTTCAGGCCACCGCCGGCCGCATCGCGAGCAGGCGCTCGACGCGCTCCTCGGTCGACGGGTGGGTCGAGAACAACCCGCGCAGCCCGCCCGCCGACAGCGGGTTCATGATCATCATCTGCGCCGTCTCGGGGTGGCGCTCGGTGGTCTCGAGCGGGATGCCTTGCGCGTAGCGGTGGATCTTCTGCAGCGCGCTCGCCAACGCGCGCGGGTCGCCCGAGATCTCGGCGCCGCCGCGGTCGGCCTCGAACTCGCGCGCGCGGCTGATCGCCATCTGGATCAGGCTCGCCGCGATCGGCGCGAGGAACATCACCAGCAGCCCGACAATCGGGTTGTGCGAGCGCCCTTCGCTGTCGCGCCCGCCGAAGAACATCGCGAAATTCGCGAGCATCGAGATCGCGCCGGCCATCGTCGCGCTGACGGTGCTGATCAGGATGTCGCGGTGGCGCACGTGGGCGAGCTCGTGCGCCATCACGCCGCGCAGCTCGGCCTCGGAGAGCACGCGCAGGATGCCGGTGGTCGCGGCGACCGCGGCGTGGGCCGGATTGCGGCCGGTCGCGAACGCGTTCGGCGCGTCTTCCTCGATCAGGTAGACCTTCGGCATCGGCAGCTGCGCGCGCTGCGCGAGTTCTTGCACGAGGCGGTAGAACTGCGGCGCCGAACTCTCGTCGACCTGCTGCGCGTTGTACATCTTCAGCACCAGCTTGTCGGAAAACCAGTAGCTGAAGAAATTCATGCCCAGCGCGATCAGCAGCGCGAGCACCATGCCCTGCTGCCCGCCGAGCAGCGAGCCGATGGCCATGAACAGGGCGGTGATGGCCGCCATCAGGATGGCGGTCTTCATCAGGTTGAACATCGCGTGGGTTCCTCGTCGTTGCAACGCATCCAGCGGCGTAGATGCGGCCAGCGTACGCGAGTTCAACGAGGGGTCGCGGCGAAGACCGTGCCGGCGGCGAGCGGCATGCCCTGCAGGAACGGCCCGGCGGCCAGGCGCCGGCCGCCGGCGCGCTGCAGCTCGGTCAGCCGCAGCGCCTGCGCGCCGCACGCGACGACGATGCCGTGCGCGTCGGCCGCCAGCACCTCGCCGGGCGCACCGGCGCCGGCCACGACCTCGCCGCGCCAGCACTTGATCACGTCGCCGTCGAGGCGCGCGGTCGCGCCGGGGAACGGGTCGAACGCGCGCAGCCGGCGTTCGATCACCGCGGCGGCATCGTGCCAGTCGATCGCCGCTTCGGCCTTGTCGATCTTGTGCGCGTAGGTGATGCCGTCGGCCGGCTGCGGCGTGCGCACCAGGCCGCCGCGGGCGGCGAGCTCGAGCGCCTCGACGATCAGCCGGCCGCCGAGCGCGGCGAGGCGGTCGTGCAGGCTGGCGGCGGTGTCGTCGGGCGCGATGTCGAGGCCTTCCTCGAGCAGCGCGTCGCCGGTGTCGAGGCCGGCGTCCATCTGCATGATCGTGATGCCGGTGCGCGCATCGCCGGCCTCGATCGCGCGCTGGATCGGCGCCGCGCCGCGCCAGCGCGGCAGCAGCGACGCGTGGATGTTGATGCAGCCCAAATGCGGCAGCGCGAGCACCCACTCCGGCAGGATCAGCCCGTAGGCGGCGACGACGAGCACGTCGGGCGCGGCGGCCTCGAGCACTGCGCGCGCGGCCTGCGCGTCGGCGGGGAACATGCCGTCGAGCCGCAGGCTGCGCGGCTGGATCACCGGCACGCCGTGCGCGAGCGCGAACGCCTTCACCGGCGACGCCTGCAGCTGCAGTCCGCGGCCCGCGGGCCGGTCGGGCTGCGTCAGCACCGGGCCGAGCGCGAAGCCGGCCGCCTGCAGCCGCGCCAGCGCCACTTGCGCGAAGGCCGGCGTGCCGGCGAAGGCGACCTTCATCGCGGCGCCCGGTTCAGGGGCGCGCCTCGTCGCGCGCCTTCTTCAGCATCTTGGTCTTGATGCGGTCGCGCTTGAGCGCGCTGAGGTACTCGACGAACACCTTGCCGACGAGGTGGTCCATCTCGTGCTGCACGCAGATCGACAGCAGGCCCTCGGCCTCGAACTGCTGCGGCTTGCCGTCGCGGTCGAGCGCGCGCACCGTGACGCGCGCGTGGCGCTGCACCTTGTCGTACACCGCCGGCACCGACAGGCAGCCCTCGTCGGCGAACGTCATCTCCGCGCTGGTCGCGACGAGTTCGGGGTTGATCAGTACGCGCGGGTCGTCGCGGGTCTCGGAGGTGTCGATCACGATCACGCGCTCGTGCACATCGACCTGGGTCGCCGCGAGACCCACGCCGTCGGCCGCGTACATGCTCTCGAGCATGTCGTCGACGAGCCGGCGGATGCGCGCGTCGACGCTCGCCACCGGCTTGGCCACGGTGTGCAGGCGCGGATCGGGGTAACGCAGGATGTTCAGCTGGGCCATGGCGAAAACTTCAATTCGGCAGCGCGCAACGCCGCGCCGTGGAGCCGGCACAACGCCGCCGCGCGTGACAGGTCTCACACGTGGCGCCGGTCTCGGTCACTTTCGTTGCGATATCAAGGGTTTAGGGGCAGAATCTGTGAAACTGATTGAGGATTTTCGTCGATCTGCCGATAGGCCTGCGAAGTCAGCGGGCCAATCCCCCAATCGCGCGGGCCTTCGAGGCCGCGCCACCTCCGAGAGCCACTCCATGAGCCGTCGAGACCGACCCGCCTCCCGTGTTCACCGCGCCGTCGGCGCCTTGTCCATCGGCGCGGTGCTGGGGCTGGCGCTGGCGTCCACGGCGGCGCAGGCCATCGATTATCCGATCACCGCGCAGCAGCGCGGCACCGCGAAGAAGGTCGCACAGGACGGCGTCGCACTGTCCGAGCTGGCGCCGAACGCGCCCGACGTCTACACCGTCAAGACCCGCGACACGCTGTGGGACATCTCGAAGCTGTTCCTGAAGAGCCCGTGGCGCTGGCCCGAGCTGTGGGGCATGAACCTCGAGCAGATCCGCAACCCGCACCTGATCTACCCGGGCCAGATTCTCGTGCTCGACAAGAGCGGTGGCCGCGCCCGGCTGCGCATGGGCCAGGCGGTCGGCGGCGACACGGTGCGGCTGTCGCCGCGCGTGCGCTCCGAGCAGACCGGCGCCGACCCGCTCGCGTCGATCCCGTTCAACCTGATCGAGCCGTTCCTCAACGAGGCGGTGATCTTCCAGGGCAACGAGCTCGAGAAGGCACCGCGCATCGTCGCCACGCAGGAGGGCCGCGTGATCCTCGGCCGCGGCGACACCGCCTATGTGCGCGGCGACCTCGCCAGTGGCTCCGACTACCGCATCTTCCGCGAGCCCAAGCCGCTGCGCGACCCGACCACGAAAGAAGTGCTCGGCTACGAGGCCGTCTACGTCGGCTCGGCCGAATACACGAAGCAGGGCGAGACGCGCGTCGACGCGGCCGGCAAGTCCGAGGTGGTGCCGGCCACGTTCACCGTGACCAGCGTGCGCCAGGAAGCCGGCGTCGGCGACCGGCTCGCCGTGGTGCCGGTGCGCGAGTACACCAACTACGCGCCGCATGCGCCGCAGGGCACGCTCGAAGGTCAGATCGTCTCGCTCTACGGCGACGCGCTGACGGCGGGCCAGAACCAGATCGTCGCGCTCAACCGCGGCAGCGCCGACGGCATAGAGCGTGGCCACGTGCTCGCGCTGGTGCGCACCGGCAAGCGCGTGGTCGACAGCACCGACCCGAGCAAGCCGACGATCAAGCTCCCCGACGAGCGCCACGGCCTGCTGTTCGTGTTCCGCGTGTTCGACCGCATGTCGTACGCGCTGATCCTGTCGGTCAAAGAGCCGGTCTCGCCCGGCGACCGGTTCACCCAGCCCTGAGCCGCGCCCGCCGGCCGCGCGCCGCGCCGTGCTGACCGATCGCGACGAACTTCGCGCCTGGCTGCATCTGCTCGAGGCGCCCGGCCTCGGCCGGGACTCGGCGCGGCGCCTGCTCGGCGCGTTCGGCTCGCCGCAGGCGGTGATCGAGGCGCCGGCGGCAGCCCGGCGCGAAGTTGTCGGCGCGCCGGCCGCGTCGCTCGCGAACGAACCGCCGCGCCTGGCCGCGCTGCTCGACGCCACGCTCGCCTGGCTCGACGCGGCCGAGGCCGAAGCGCCGCGCGCCGTCATCGCCCTCGGCGACCCGGCCTACCCCGCCGCGCTGCTCGACGCGCCCGACCCGCCGCTGCTGCTGTACGTGCGCGGCCGGCTCGAGATCCTGAACGCCGACGCGATCGCCGTCGTCGGCAGCCGCAACCCGACGCCGCAGGGCGCGCAGAACGCGCAGGCCTTCGCGAGCCACCTCAGCCACGCCGGCTTCGCGATCGTCTCGGGCATGGCGCTGGGCATCGACGCGGCCGCGCACCTCGGCGGCCTCGAAGGTGCCGGCGGGACGATCGCCGTCGTCGGCACCGGGCTCGATCTCGTCTACCCGCGCCGCCACGCGGCGCTCGCGCAGCGCATCGCGGCCCACGGCGCGATCGTCAGCGAGTACGCGCTCGGCACGCCGGCGCTGGCGCCCCACTTCCCGCAGCGCAACCGCCTGATCGCCGGCCTGGCACGCGGCACGCTGGTGGTCGAGGCCGCGCTGCAGTCGGGCTCGCTGATCACCGCGCGGCTCGCGAACGAGGCCGGCCGCGAGGTGTTCGCGATTCCCGGCTCGATCCATTCGCCGCAGTCGCGCGGTTGCCATGCGCTGATCCGCCAGGGCGCGAAGCTGGTCGAGACGGCGCAGGACATCCTCGAGGAGTTGCGCCCGCAGCGCCCAGCGATGGCGCGCGCGGCGCCCGAATCGCAAGCGTCCGGCGACCCGCTGCTCGCGGCCCTCGGCTTCGACCCGGTCACGCTCGACGCGCTCGCGGCGCGCACCGGCCGCAGCGCCGCCGAGCTCAGCGGCCGGCTGCTCGAACTCGAGCTCGACGGCCAGGTCGCGCGGCTGCCGGGCCAGCTGTTTCAGCGTGTCGCGCCACGCTGACGCGCCAGGCCGCTGGGGTATAGTGAATCCATGTTCGACGTGCTCGTCTACCTGTACGAAAACTACTGGCGGCCCGATGCGTGCCCCGACCACGACCAGCTGACGCGCAAGCTCACGTCGGTCGGCTTCGAGTCGGAAGAGATCCAGGACGCGCTGTCGTGGCTCGACGGCGTGGCCAGCGCCGCGCAGTCGTATGTCGGCGAGCAGGGCGAGTTGAGCCTGCGCGTGTATTCCCCCGCCGAGCAGGAGCATCTCGGCGAAGAGTCGATCGGCTTCATCAGCTTCTTGGAGTCGGCCGGCGTGCTGCCGCCGCCGATGCGCGAGATGGTGATCGACCGCGCCAGCGCGATCGCCGGCGGCCCGATCGACCTCGAGGATCTGAAGATCATCGTGCTGATGGTGTTCTGGAGCCTCGGCGAAGAGCCCGACGCGCTGATCCTCGACGAGCTGTTCGTCGACGTCGAAGACCGGCTGATCCACTGATCGGTCTGGTGGCGACCGTCCACCAGATCGGCGCTCTCGATGGCCGCGGCTCGTGTCGGCGGTCTTCCTCCGTCGAGCATCATGACCGCCTGCCTCAGCGATAGGCGCAGATCATCGCGCAGGCCAGCAGGCACATCACGGCATTGCTGGCGTTGATCGCGATCGCCGCATTGACGCGGCGGCCGGTGCCTTCGTAAAGCCAGGCCGCCATCGTCGCGTTGGCGCCGAGCCAGCACACCCAGGTCAGCAGCGAATGCTGGCTCGAGTCGCGGCTGGCATGGATGGCCCAGAGCGTCGGCAGGTAACTGAAGAACCGGGTGGCGTTGAAAATCGCGAACGACCACTCGAGTACCGTGAGGTAGACAGAACCACGCCGCGCCGGTGGCCGCAGCGCCGCGAGCCGCGCCGTCACTGCCGTTCTCCCGGCGATGCGGTCGATGCCACCGACACGACGTCGCCGGTGCTGTTTGCGGCGCTGGACACCCGCGCACCCACGTCGTCGACCGCGCGTGCGGAAGCCCGGAACGGGGCCGCACCATCCGTGGTCGTCCACACCTGAACCACGAAGAACTGGGGAATACTCATCTCGCTGCCTCCACTGCACAACCGCCCGATGGGGCGATCCGTGGCAAGCAGCGTATGGGGCGGGGCGTTTCGCGAGCGTTTCGTCGCGTCAGTCGCCCGGCACGGCCAGGGCCAGCACGTCCTTCAACGAGGCGGTCGGCGCGATGTCCGCGACCCGGGAATCACCGACGCCCGTCGGAAAGGCCTGGCCCGCAGGTCAATTCAGCGATCGGCTCGGATCCACGTCGAGCTTCGCCATCGCGCTGCGGGTGGCGCGCACCGTGAGCGACTCTTCCTGCGCCGGCACCAGCAGCCCGGCCTGCAGGAACGCCGCGAGGCGGTTCTGCGGAACAGCACGCCGCGCCCCTGCGGCGAGACGAACAGGGCGAGCTGGCGCCGCATGCCCTGCCACGCGAGCTGCATCGGCTGCCGCCCAGGCTCCTCGGTCGACGCGACCTGCGGACCCTGCCGGGACGTGGCGGCCACTGGCGAGGCGAGCTGTGGAACAAGCGCCGCGACCCGTTGGCGCAATGGGCGGTGCATTTGCGCGAGCGCAAGGTCGTTCTCTCGGGGCGGCTCAAGAATTCACCGGCCCCACCGAAGATACCTTGTTCACTCGCGGCCATCCCTGGTTGCCGCGAATCCAGCAGATGGTCGATATGAGACCGAAAGGTCAACGCGATGAGTGCCTTGCCCCAGACGATGAGTACATGGGCCGGGCCGATGACGGTGCCCGCCATGCAAGTGGCAGTGCCGGCACTCGTCGACACCGGCGGCCGCGCATCGACCGTGCCGCTGGGCGCCGAACGGCACATTCTCGAGCGCCTGTCCGGCGTGGTGGGCGTGCCGCGCCTCATGCAGCCGGCGCCGGGCGCGCGGCCGCAGGACGCGCCAGCCATCCGGCACATCGAAGGCGTGTCGCTGCGCGATGCGCTGCGGACGCAGGCACTGTCTTTGCCGTCGTCCTTGCCGGCGCTGATCGACATCGGCCTGCAACTGGCGCACATCCTCGCCGATGTGCACCGGCTGGGCGTCTCGCACCGCAACATCAACCCGTCCAACATCGTGCTCGCGGGCGCGGACCGGCAGGCGATGCTGGTCGGCTTCGAGCTGGCGACGACGGTGGCGGAACAGCAGCCGGCCTGCGGCCACCACCGCGACATCGCCGGTGCGCTGGCCTATCTGGCACCGGAACAGACCGGGCGCACCGGGCGCTCGGTCGACCAGCGGGCCGACCTGTATTCCCTCGGCGCGACGCTCTACGAGCTGGTCACCGGCCGCGCGCCGTTCGAGAACGCCGACCCGCTGCACCTGATCCACAACCTGCTCGCCCAGCTGCCGACGCGGCCGGACGAACTGGTGCCCGGCACGCCGGCGGCGCTGTCCGACATCGTCATGCGCCTGCTCGAGAAGGAGCCCGACCAGCGCTACCAAAGCGCCGTCGGCCTGGCGCATGACTTCGCGCTGCTGCGCGAGCGCGTGGCGGCCGGCGAGACCGGCAGCTTCGCGCTGGGTCGGCACGACTTCGCGCAGCGCCTGTCGGCGCCGTCACGCCTGATCGGTCGCGACGCCGAGATCGCGGGCCTGAACCGGGCCTTCGAGAGCGCACTGAACGGCGGCTCGCGCGGCGTGCTGGTGAGCGGCGCGCCGGGCGTCGGCAAGTCCGCCCTGATCAACGAACTCAGGCCCATGGTCGCGGCACGCCACGGCTGGTTCATCTCCGGCAAGTTCGACAGCCAGCGCCAGGACATGGCGTCCGACGGCGTCTACCAGGCACTGCGCGCGCTCGGCCGGCTCTTGCTGGCGGAACCCGAGGCCGAGTTGCAGCCGCTGCGCGAGCGCATTGTCCAGGCCATCGGCCGCGCCGGCTGCCGGCTGATCGCGGGGGTGCCCGAGATCGCGCTGCTGCTGGATGAGCGGCCGGTGAAGGGCGAGATCGATCCGCTCACCGCCAAGGATCGCCTGGTCGAGGTCACGCTCGATCTGCTGCGCGTCGTCGCCTCGCCGGCGCGGCCGCTGGTGATGGTGGTCGACGACCTGCAGTGGGCGGCCCCGATGCCGATCGCCCTGGTCCACGCGGTGCTGACCGACCACTCGATGCGCGGCCTGCTGCTCGTGGGCGCCTATCGCGAAGCCGAGGTCGACGCCGCGCACCCGCTGGCCGCGATGCTGCCGCGCTGGGCCCGGCTCGACCCGTCGCCGCTCACGCTCGGGCTGCGCAACCTGCCGCCCACCGAGCTGGCGGCGCTGCTGGCCGAGATGCTGCGGCTGGCCCCGCCGGAAGCCGAGCGGCTGGCGCAGGCGGTGGGCGAACGCAGCGACGGCAATCCCTTCGACACCGTGCAGCTGCTCGACGCCTTGCGCCGCGACGGCGTGCTGGTGCTGGGCGCCGACGGCTGGGCCTGGGATGCGGCGACGATCCGCCGCCACATCGGCCAGGGCAACGTGGTCGACCTGCTGGCCGCGCGCATCGCCGCCCTGCCGGCACGCACGCGTCACCTGCTCGACGTCATTGCCTGCCTCGGCGGCGAGGTCGAACTGCCGCTGCTGCAAGCCGCCGAAGCGGCGTCGCTGGCGCAGCTCGAGCCCGAGTTCGCCCCGGCGCTGGAAGACGGTCTGCTGATCACGCAGAGCGAGGGTCAGGCCACGCTGCGCTTCCGCCACGACCGTGTGCAGCAGGCCAGCCTCGAGCGGCTCGACACCACCGGGCGGACACAGCTGCAACTGACGCTGGCGCGGCGCCTGGCGTCCCATCCGGAGTTCCAAGCGACGGCGGCGCACCAGTACCTGCCCGCGCTGGGCGCCATCGACCACCCGCCCGAACGCCTGCACGTGGCGGAACTGCTGCGCCGCGCGGCCAACCCGCTGCGCGCGTTCAACCCGGCGATGGCGGAGCGCCTGTTGTCGGGCGCGCTCGAACTGCTCGGCCGCTCGGGCCTGTCCGGGACGGCGCTGCTGCCCTTGCAGATCGAGCGCCACGCGGTGCTCTTCAGCCTCGGGCGCCTGGCCGAGGCCGATGCGCTGTACGGCAGCATCGAACACGACTGCACCGATCCGCTGCAGCTGGCCGAGCCGGCGTGCGTGCAGATCTGCAGCCTGACCAACCAGGGCCAGCCGCGCGCGGCGGTTGCGCTCGGCGAGGTGCTGCTGGGCCGGCTGGGCTTCGCGCTGCCGACGGCCGAAGAGCTCGGCGTGCAAATGAATCGGGGCTACGGCGTGTTCGACCGCTGGCTCGATCCCGCCACCGAGTCCGCCGATCTGCTGCGCCCGATCGCCACCGATCCGCGTGCCCTGGCCGCCGGGCGGCTGCTCAATCGGATGACGCCGGCCACCGCCTTTCGCGATCCGGCGATTCAGACCGCCATGGTGCTGGCCGGCCAGCGACTGTGGGTCGAACACGGGCCGGCGGCGCCGTTCGTCGGGACGCTCAGCCATGCCGGGTTCATCACCATCGCGGCCTGGCAGGACTACCACACCGGCCTGGCGATCGCGCAGCGCGTGCTGGCGGTCAGCGAGGCACGCGGCTTCCACCCCGAGGCCTCGCAGTCGCGTTTCCTGTTCGCGCTCGGTTCCGCCCCCTGGTCGATCCCGCTCGAGGACGCCGCGCTCGAAGCCGAGCGCGCCCACGAAGGCCTGGTGCAGGGCGGCGACTTGCACAACGCGGGCCACACCTACTATGCCTCGCTGTACCAGCTGATGGACTGCGCTCCGACGCTCGAGCGCTACGGCGCCGAAAGCGACGCCGCGCTGGCCTTCTGCGCCCGCACCGGCAATGACTACTCGGCCGCCGGCTACGTGGCGCATCGTCAGCTCGCACGCATGTTGCGCGGCGACACCACGGGGCTGGACAGCTTCGACGACGCGTCCTTCAGCGAAGCGGCCCACCTCGCCGGCGCGGGGTCGAACCGTGTGGCGGAGATCAACTTCCACATCACGCGCGGGATCGGTGCGGCGTTGGCCGGCGACGGCCCGGTGCTGATCCGGCACGCCGCCGCGGTGACGCTGATGGCGACCTCTCCGGCCACCTACCCGAGCGCGCTGAAGCAGCTG
>DATMIN010000131.1:0-2312 GCA_035554275.1 Burkholderiaceae bacterium | reverse complement strand
TGACCTCGGCTTTCAGGACGACGCGCTGCAGCTCGCCAATTCCCACGCCCAGCTGGTGCGCCAGAGCGGCGCCAGCGTGCTGCTGAGCGCCTGCGCCGAGGCCTATGCGGCCTTCCGCAACCACTACCCGCGCATGGGCGTTGCGCTGGCCGGCGTGCGCGTGGTCCACAGCACCGACTTCCTCGATGAACTGCTGCACAGCGGCAAGCTTTCGCTGTCGGTGTCGAACGCCCTCACCGTGACCTACCACGACCCTTGCCGCCTGGGCCGCTTGAGCGAGCCCTTCAAACCCTGGAAGGGCGAATGGATCACCGTGATGAACACGATGCTGGCCTCCGACTCGCCACGGCCGGTGCGCTTTGGCAACGACGGCAACTACGAGGCGCCACGCCGCCTGCTGGGCCGCGTGCAGGGCCTCGAGCTGGTCGAGATGGAACGCAACCGGCAGTTTGCCTACTGCTGCGGGGCCGGTGCGGCCGCGCCGCAGGCCTACCCGAAGATGGCCGACATGGCGGCGATCAACCGCCTGCGCGAAGCCGAGGCGACCGGCGCCTCGTGCGTCGTCACCGCTTGCGCAGGATGCCAACGCCATCTGGCCGATGCAGCCCGTGCCCACGGCATGGCGATCGAAGTGCGCAGCGTGCTCGATTTGCTCGCCGGCACCAATGAACCCGAAGGCCGGAATGCCAACCTTGCCCTCTCGCCAAACTGACCCCATGGCCAGGCTGCTTCCGAGAAGCTTCTACGCAGAGCTCGCCGCGATCGTCGGCGAGGCGAACCTCAGCGAGGACGACCACGTCGTCGCCAGCCACGATTGGTTCGGGCTGGGTGCGGACCCGACCTCGCGCACACTGCTGGGCAAGCCGCCCGGCGCGGTCGTGATGCCGGGCAGCACCGAAGAGGTGGCGGCCGTCATCAAGGCCTGCAACCGACACGGCGTCAAGTTCAAGGCCCACAGCACGGGCTACGGCAACTACGCGGGTGTGGGAACGCTGGGCTCGGTCTCGATCGACCTGCGGCGCATGAACCGCATGGAGATCGATCCGACGAATCGAATGGCCGTCATCGAGCCGTACGTCACGGCGGGCCAGCTGATGAGCGAGGCGCTCAAACACCATTTGATGTGCCACATCATCGGTGCCGGCCCGATCCACTCGCCACTGGCCTCGGCGACTTCGTTCGCCGGCATGGGCGTGCCGGCCAATCACACCAGCAACAATTCGCGCAACCTGCTGTCGGCCGAGTGGGTCACGCCCGAAGGGGAGATCGTTCGCATCGGCAGCGCCGGCAGCGGTGACGTCAGCAGTGCGGGCTGGTACGCCGGCGATGGCCCCGGCCCGGGGTTCCGGGGCATGCTGCGCGGCGTCTTCGGCGCCACGGGTGGCCTGGGCGTTTTCACGCGTATCGGCTACAAGCTCTACCCCTGGGCCGGCCCGGCCAAACTCGAATGGACCGGCGCGCATCCGCAGCGCGGACTGCGCCTGCCCGAGCACTTCGCCTGCCACCAGGTCGCCTGGGAACGCTGGGAGCACGCAGCCGAAGGCACCCATCACCTGTTTCAGAGCAAATGCGTCACGCTGATCGCCCGCACGCCGCCGAGCGGCATCGCGAGCATGCTGTCGCCCACCAACCGCGATCACTACCAGGCCTACAGCAGCGCCCGCCTGCCAGAAGTGGCCACGGACGATGCGGGCAAAGGCTGGTCACTGATGCTGATGGCCTGGTCGGCCGACGAACTGGCGTGGAAGGAAGCCGTGCTGGCGGCTATCCTGCTGCGCACTCAGGGCCGCAAGGTGGTCATGGCGCCCGAACACGCAGGCGTGATGGCGGCCAGTCTCGTCACTTCGCTGTACGTCGCGCGCTTCTGCCGCATGGGCACCGCCGCCGGGGTGAGCCTGGGAATCCTCGACTCGGCGGCGCTGCTTCCGAAGGCCATCCAGTACGCCAGCGAGGCGATCGGCGATGAGACCCGCCCCGGCGGCTCGATGCTCGAGTCGGCGCCCGACCACAACTGGATGTGGACCAACGAAGGCCGCCACTTCTGGACCGAGAACAACCCGGTGGGCAACCGCTTCTCCCGGCGCAGCCTGGGCAGCGTGGTGGAGTTCGTCCTCTATACGATCTTCAAGGCTGAGCGAGCGCCCTTGGGCATCACCTTCTTCCAAATGGGCATGGGCGACTTGTTCGGGCCAAAGCTCGGCCATGCGCAGCGCTGGATGCGCCGTGTCAAGACCACCTGGGACCCGAAGAACCTGTCGGACTCCAAGACCTTCATCGGGCCGCAGCCTGATGCCGCGGCCAAGGTCTGGCCC
>DATMIN010000130.1:0-3757 GCA_035554275.1 Burkholderiaceae bacterium | reverse complement strand
GCCGGCCTCGGCCGCGTCGGGCGGCGGCGCGCAGCTCGAGGCGCAGCAGGTGTTCGTCACCACCGGCCCGACGCGCGGCGATCAGGTCGCGATCCTGACCGGCCTGAAGGAAGGGCAGACCGTCGTGACCAGCGGCCAGCTCAAGCTGAAGAACGGCACGCCGGTGATCGTCGACAACAAGATCATCCCGGCGAACAGCGCGAACCCGACGCCGCAGGAAAAGTGAGGCTCGTGCGATGAATTTCACCGACATCTTCATCAAGCGGCCGGTGCTCGCCATGGTGGTGAGCCTGCTGATCCTCGTGCTCGGCGCGCGCTCGCTGTTCAGCCTGCCGGTCAACCAGTACCCGAAGACCGAGAACGCCGTCGTCACGATCTCGACCACCTACTTCGGCGCCGACGCGCAGACGATCGCCGGCTTCATCACGCAGCCGCTCGAATCGGCGATCGCGCAGGCGCAGGGCATCGACTACCTGTCGTCGAGCAGCACCTCGGGCGTGTCGACGATCACCGCGACGCTGCGCCTGAACTACGACGCCAACCGCGCGCTGACCGAGATCAACACCCAGGTCAGCTCAGTGCGCAACCAGCTGCCGCCGCAGGCGCAGCAGCCGGTGCTGACGGTGCAGACCGGCTCGACGCTCGACGCGATGTACATGGGCTTCTACAGCGACACGCTGCCGACCAACAACGTCACCGACTTCCTGGTGCGGGTGGTCAAGCCCAAGCTCGATTCGATCGACGGCGTGCAGACCGCCGAGATCCTCGGTGCGCGCCAGTTCGCGCTGCGCGCCTGGCTCGACGCGAACAAGATGGCCGCGCACGGCGTGACCGCGGCCGACGTGAGCACGGCGCTGGCCGCCAACAACTACCTCGCCGCGCTGGGCTCGGCCAAGGGCCAGATGGTGACGGTGCCGCTGACCGCCGGCACCGACCTGCACAGCGTCGACGAATTCAAGCGCCTGTCGGTGAAGCGCAGCGGCGATGCCAACGTGCGCCTCGAAGACGTGGCCACCGTGACGCTCGGCTCCGAGAACTACGACTTCAACGTCGCGTTCAGCGGCACGCGCTCGGTGTTCATCGGCATCAAGGTCGCGCCGACGGCGAACGTACTCGATGTCGCCAAGCGCGTGCGCACCGCGTTCCCCGAGCTGAAGGCGCAGCTGCCGACCGGCCTCACCGGCGAGATCGTCTACGACGGCACCCAGTTCATCAACACCTCGATCTACGAGGTGGTGAAGACGCTGGTCGAGGCGCTGCTGATCGTGACGGTCGTGATCTACCTGTTTCTCGGCAGCCTGCGCGCCGTGGTGGTGCCGGTGATCGCGATGCCGCTGTCGCTGATCGGCACGTTCTTCGTGATGCTCGCGCTCGGCTACTCGATCAACCTGCTGACGTTGCTCGCGCTGGTGCTGGCGATCGGGCTGGTCGTCGACGACGCGATCATCGTGGTCGAGAACGTCGACCGCCACATGAAGGAGGGGCAGACGCCGATGCAGGCCTCGCTCGCCGCGGCGCGCGAACTCGGCAGCCCGATCCTGGCGATGACGGTGGTGCTGATCGCGGTGTACGTGCCGATCGGCTTCCAGGGCGGCCTGACCGGCGCCCTCTTCACCGAGTTCGCGTTCACGCTCGCCGGCTCGGTGGCGGTCTCGGGCGTCGTCGCGCTGACGCTGTCGCCGATGATGTCGTCGCGCGTCTTCAAGCCGGGCCAGGACCAGGGCCGCTTCGTCAAGGCGATCGATCGCGTGTTCGAACGCGTGCAGCGCGGCTACGGCCGCGCGCTGCATGGCGTGCTGGGCACCTGGGTTGTGCTGATCGTGATGGGCGCGATCCTGATGGGGCTGGCGGCGGTGATGTTCAAGATGTCGCAGTCGGAACTCGCGCCCGAGGAAGACCAGGGCATCGTCGTGTCGCAGATCGTCGGCCCGCCGACCGCCACCTCCGAGCAGATGCAGGTCTACGCGCAGCAGGCGTTCGAAGTCGGCAAGGCCACGCCCGAGTACGCCGAGATGTTCCAGATCACCGGTGTGCCGACCGTCAACCAGGGCATCGGCGGCGTGATGTTCAAGCCGTGGGACGAGCGCACCCGCAGCGCGCACGAGATCCAACAGGACCTGCAGGCGCGCTGGAACGGAATCGCCGGCGTGCGCGTCGCGGCGTTCCAGTTTCCGCCGCTGCCCGGCGCGACCGGGCTGCCGGTGCAGTTCGTGATCACCTCGACCGAGCCGTTCGAGAACCTCAACACCGTGGCGCAGCAGATGGTCGAGAAGGCGCGCGCGGCCAACATGTTCTACTTCCTCGACACCGACCTGAAGATCGACAAGCCGCAGGCCACCGTGGTGGTCGACCGCGACAAGATCTCGGCCCTCGGCATGACGCAGCAAGACGTGGGCGGCGCGCTCGGCGCGGCGCTCGGCGGCGGCTACGTCAACTACTTCTCGATCGCCGGGCGCTCGTACAAGGTGATCCCGCAGGTGCTGCAGACCGACCGGCTCAACCCGTCGGACCTGCTCGACTTCCAGATCAAGACGCCGAGCGGCGCGATGATCCCCGCGAGCACCGTCGCGAGCATCAAGTACGACATCGTGCCCGAGTCGATCAGCCACTTCCAGCAGCTCAACTCGGTGACGATCCAGGGCGTCTCGGGCGCCTCGCAGGGCGATGTGCTCGCGTTCATGAAGAAGACGCTCGCCGAGGTCGCGCCGAGCGGCTACAACGCCGACTACGCGGGCCAGTCGCGCCAGTACATCAAGGAGTCGGGCGGCTTTCTCGTGACGATGGGGTTCGCGGTGATCATCGTGTTCCTCGCGCTCGCGGCGCAGTTCGAGAGCTTCCGCGACCCGATCGTGATCCTGGTGTCGGTGCCGCTCGCGCTGTTCGGCGCGCTGATCTTCATCTTCCTCGGCTTCGCGTCGATGAACATCTACACCGAGGTCGGGCTGGTCACGCTGATGGGGCTGATCAGCAAGCACGGCATCCTGATCGTCGAGGTCGCCAACCAGCTGCAGCGCGCCGGCAAGAGCAAGCGCGAGGCGATCGAAGAGGCCGCCGGCATTCGGCTGCGCCCGATCCTGATGACGACCGCGGCGATGGTGTTCGGTGTCGTGCCGCTGGTGATCGCGTCGGGCGCCGGCGCCGCCGGCCGGTATGCGATGGGCCTGGTGATCTTCACCGGGCTGTCGATCGGCACGCTGTTCACGCTGTTCGTGGTGCCGGCGATGTACCTGTTCATCGGCGCCGACCACAGCCACCAGCGCCGCGACAGCGGCGCGCCGGGCACCGTCGCGCCGGCCGGACAGCCCGGGTGACGGCCAGAGTTCAGCGGTACGTCGCCAGCAGGATGCTCGTCTCGGTGTTGGCGATGCCCTTGATCAGCCGCACGCGCTCGAGCAGCTCCGACAGCCGAGTCATCGATTCGGCGTGCAGCTCGGCGAGCAGGTCCCAGCGGCCGTTGGTGTCGTGCAGCGCGTGCACGCCCGGCTCGCCGAGCAGGCTCGCGATCACCGCGCGCGTCTGGTTGCCCTCGACCAGCACATGCGTCCACGCGCGGATGCGCGCCGGCTCGGCGTCGGGCCGCAGCCGCACCGTGTAGCCGACGATCACCTGCGAATCTTCGAGCTTGCGCAGCCGGTTGCTCACCGTGCCGCGCGAGACGCCGAGCTTCGCGGCGAGCGTGGCGAGGCTGGTGCGCGCGTCCTTGCGCAGCAGCGAGATCAGTTGTCGATCGGTGTCGTCCATCGGCATCGGGGTCACC
>DATMIN010000129.1:0-11363 GCA_035554275.1 Burkholderiaceae bacterium | reverse complement strand
GTCGCTCGGCGCCGCGGTCGAAGCGGCTGTCACACGCTGGCGCGCCGGCGCGCACCGGCTCGCCGACCCGCGCGCGCTGCTCGGCTACGACCCGTCGGCCGCGGTGCATGTCGATGCGCTGCTCGCGATCGCGCTGGCGCTGTGCCGCAATCGATGAACGACGACGCGCCGTTGGTCAGCGTGCTGCTGATGGCGTATCAGCAGCAGGCCACGATCGCCGATGCGATCCGCGGTGCGCTCGCGCAGACGTATTCGCCGCTCGAGATCGTGATCTCCGACGACGCGTCGAGCGATGCGACCTGGGCCGAGATCGAGCGCGCGGTCGCCGGCTACGCCGGGCCACACCTGCTCGTACTGAACCGCAACGCCGCGAACCTCGGCATCGGCGCGCACCTGAACCACCTGGTCGCGCTGTCGCACGGCGAGCTGCTGGTCGTCGCGGCCGGCGACGACGTGTCGCTGCCGCAGCGCTGCGCGCGGCTGGTCGACGCGTGGCGCGCCGCGGACCGCAAGCCCGACCTGATCGCGAGCGCGCTCGTCGATCTCGATGCCGCGGGGAACACCCACGCGACGATCATGCCGAGCGATCTCGCGAGCTACCGCGGCGCCGCCGACTGGGTCGCGCGGCCGCCGTTCGTCGTCGGCGCGGCGCAGGCGTGGACGCGCCGCGTGTTCGAGCAGTTCGGGCCGCTGCCGCCGGGCTCGGTCGCCGAGGATCGGCTGATGGTGCTGCGCGCGATCCTCGCTGGCGGCGCGCTCACGTTGCCCGAGCCGCTGGTGCAGTACCGCCGCGGCGGCCTGTCGCACCGGCGCCGCGCGCTGCATGCGCGCGACGTGGTGGCGCGGCTGCGATCGAACAACCGGCACGCGCTGGTCGAGCTGCCGCAGATGCTCGCCGATGCGCAGCGCGCCGGCCAGCGCGCCGCGGTCGAGGCCGCGCTCGGCGGCGAACTCGAGCGCGAGCGCTTCGTGCACGCGCTGTTCGCGGCGCGCGGGTTCGGCGAGCGCTGGCGCGCTGTCGCGGCCCACCGGCAGGTGCCGCTCGCGCAGCGCGCGCGCCTGTTCGTCTACGCGGCGTGCCCGGTGCTGCTCGCGCCGCTGTTCGCGCTGAAACGCTGGGTGGCGCGCGAGCGTCGAGCGGCGTAACGCGCTGTGACCGCGGGCGGCGGCGTGCTGCAGGTCACGCGGCGGGCCCGGTGCGGAGCGGCGCGCGGCCCGGCGGCGCCGATACTCGGCGGTTCGAGGCTGGCAGCGATCTTGCCGGCCCGGATCGAGGGTTCACCATGACACGACTGCACCGTCGCGCGCTGCTCGGCGCCGCGCTCTCCCCGCTGCTTCTGGCCGGCCTGGCCGGCTGCTCGCCGCCGGTCCCGTCGACGCTGAAGGTCGGCCTGCTGGTCGCGCAGTCGGGCCCGTTCGCGCTGCGCGGCAAGGACCTGCTGAACGGCGCGCAGCTCGCCGTCGACGAACTCAACGCCGCCGGCTACAAGATCCGCGGCCAGCGCGTCGCGCTCGAGATCGTGTCGGTCGACGACAAGGGCGAGGTCGACGCCGCCAAGGAAGGCGCGCAGAGCCTGCTCGACGCCGGCGTCACCGCGGTGATCGGGCCGATCAACACGCCGCAGGCGGCGGTGGTGGTGCCGATGATCGCGGCCAAGGGCATCCCGCACTTCTTCACCGCGACCGCGACCAGCCTCACGGCGCTCGGCAGCGGCAACGCGTTCCGCCTGCTCGCCAACGACGACCTGCAGGCCAAGGCGATGGCGTCGTACGCGCTCGAGACGCTGCGGGCCAAGCGCATCGTCACGATCGTCGAGGCCGGCGACTACGGCCGCGGCCTGAGCAAGGCGTTCGAGGCCGCGCTGCCGAAGGCCGGGCCGAAGGTGCTCGAGTCGTTCGAGGTCGGCGCGAAGGACGAGATCACGCCCGCGATGGCGGCGAAGATCAAGGCGGCGAACGCCGACCTCGTCGTGCTGTTCGCGCGCGAGCCGCAGCTCGTGAGCCTGTTCGGCGCGCTGAAACAGGCCGACCATGTGCACGTCACCGTGCTCGGCACGAACGTCGTGCGCAACAAGAACGTCGCGTCGCTGACGATCCCGGTCGACGCGATGATTGCCACCGCGACCGCGATCGACGCCTCGGCGTTCCCGAACGGCAAGCGCTTTCTCGAGGCGTTCCAGAAGAAGTACGGCAGCGCGCCGGTCTGGGGCGCGCACTACGCCTACGACGCCGTCTATGCGCTGGCCGACGCGGCGCAGCGCGGCGACTCGGTGCGCCCGGCCGACCTGCTGGTCACGCTGAAGCGCATCGACCCGATGACGCGCGTGCTGCAGAACATGCGCTTCACCGAGGCCGGCGAGCAGCAGTACCCGAACGTCGCGGTCTACAAGGTCGAGCGCGGCGCCTGGGTCGCGCAGGTGGTGTCGGCGAGCTGGTGAGCTGAGCGGCTTCCTGCGCGCGGTCAGTCCGTCGCGGCGACAAACACGCTCGGCGGAATCACGCGGCCCCGCATCCCGGCATCACGCAGCAGCCGCTTGTCACCGGTGACCAGCACCAGGTCTGCTCTCGCCGCCAGCAACTCCCACAGCAGCTGATCGCCCGGATCGGGCGCGGGCGGAGCGGCCGCGGGGGCCAGGATGATCGCGTGCTGGACGAGGTCGGTCAGGACAGCCTCGACCTCGGCGACCGTCAGACCGTGCAGCCTGCGCAGAACCGGCCGAACCAGCACCGCTCGGTACTCGGCCAGCAGCGGCTCGGACAAGACGAACGGGAACGCCGCGCCGAGCATGCCATCGAGGATGCGGGCGACCGGCGACGTGTCTTGCCGGGTCAGCAAACCGGCGACGACCACGTTGGTGTCGACGATGACCGCGGGGCGGCTCACGGCTTGCGCCGCACCGCCCGCACCTGTTCCTGCGCCACGGCCATGGCCTGGTCGTCGCCGAGCTTGCTGCGCGCGCGCGCGCGGTGCACGAGGGCCCGTGCGTCCTCACGCGACTTGATGCCGTAGAAGTCCAGGCTTTCGTCGATCAGTTGCCCGATGGTCTTGTCGCGTTGCGCGGAGGCTTCCTTCAGCGCCCGATAGCGGGCTTCGGAGAGCGTGATGGTCAGTCGGCTCATGGCGATCTCACATTGGTGCTTTCACACCAATATGTTAATGCATTGAGGCGGTCCTCCGTGCAGTTGCCGATCTTCGTCTGGCTACCCATGACGTGGGGCTCTGAATCTAGCTTCGTTCGCCACTGCGCTACCTCATTCGGTACCAGACGCCGCGGCCGCCGCCTTGTTGGTCTAGGTGGCCACGCTCTACCAATGCACGGAAGTGTTGTTTCAGAGTGTTGCGGCTGCCGCCAGTCAGCCTCATCGCGTCACCCATCGTCACTCGACCATGCTCGCGCGCAAACTCGACGATCTGCAGCGACAACTTCGGTAGCGTTGCCAGCACCAGCTTCTCACGTTCGATCTTGCGGTTCAGCCGCCTCACCTGTTCGGCCAGCGCGCGCAGGAAGAACAGGAGCCACGGTTGCCAGTTCGGCGCTTCAGTACGGATCGTGCCTTGGGTTTGGCGCAGGGCCACGTAGTAGGCCTCCTTGCTCTGCTCGACGACGCTTTCGAGGGAGCTGTACGGCACGTAGGCATAGCCGGACTGCAGCAAGAGCAAGGTCGTGAGCACGCGGCTCAGGCGACCGTTGCCGTCCTGGAACGGGTGTATTTCAAGGAAAACCACCGCCCAAATGCCGATCAGCAGCAACGGGTGTACGCGCCCTGCCCCGCGCTCATCATTGAACCAAGTCACCAGCTCGGTCATGAGGCGTGGTGTGTCGAACGGCGTGGCCGTCTCGAACACCACACCGAGCTGCATGCCGTTCTCGTCGAACGCGACGACGCTGCTGGTCGAAGTCTTGTAGCTGCCGCGATGCCAGGCGTCCTTCTCGCTGTGGGTCAGCAAGTCGCGATGCAGCTGCTTGATGTGGTTCTCGGTCAAGGTGATGTCCTGCCATGACGTGAACACCATCTCCATGACCTTGGCGTAGCCCGCCACTTCCTGCTCGTCGCGGGTGCTGAACTTCTGGATCCGCAGGTTCGACAGCAAGCGCTCGACATCGCGGTCGGACAGCTTGCTGCCCTCGATACGGGTGGACGACCCGATGCTCTCGATCGTGGCGACCCGCAGCAGCGCAGACAGGCGATCAGGCGCCAGCGTCCCAAGGGCGCGCCAGGCCCCCTTGAACTCGTCGATGCCGGCGACGAGGCCCAGAATCTCGGGCGTGATCTGGATGGCGGCGGACTGGATCATCGACAGCCATGGTACGCCATTTCTACGCCCATTTACGCCCATTAGAGCAAGCGTGCCGTGAGACGCGGCGAACTCTCACAGCAGCACGATGTCGTACTGCTCCGGCGAGCCAAGCGGCTCGGCGCGCAGCGAGATCGGCTTGCCGATGAAATCCGACAGCCCCGCGAGATGCTGGCTCTCCTCGTCGAGCAGCATCTCGACGACCGCCGCGCTCGCGACGATGCGGAACTCCTTCGGGTCGAACTGGCGCGCCTCGCGCAGGATCTCGCGCAGGATGTCGTAGCACACGCTGCGCGGCGTCTTCACCTGGCCGCGGCCCTCGCACGTCGGGCACACCTCGCACAGCATGTGGGCGAGCGACTCGCGGGTGCGCTTGCGCGTCATCTCGACCAGCCCGAGCTGCGTGAAGCCGCTGACCGTGATCTTGGTGCGGTCGCGCGCGAGCTGCTTGCGCAGCTCGGCCAGCACCGAGGCCTGGTGCTCGTCGCGCGTCATGTCGATGAAGTCGATGATGATGATGCCGCCGAGGTTGCGCAGCCGCAGCTGGCGCGCGATCGCCTGCGCCGCCTCGAGGTTGGTCTTGAAGATCGTGTCGTCGAAGTTGCGCGCGCCGACGAAGCCGCCGGTGTTGACGTCGACCGTCGTCAGCGCCTCGGTCTGGTCGATGATCAGGTAGCCGCCCGACTTCAGCTCGACGCGCCGCATCAGCGCCTTCGCGATCTCCTCGTCGATGTTGAACAGGTCGAAGATCGGCCGCTCGCCGGCATAGTGCTCGAGCTTGGCCACGGACGTCGGCGTGAACTCCTGGCCGAAGCGCTTCAGCGAATCGAACTGCAGGCTCGAATCGATGCGCACGGCCTGCGTGCCGTCGTGCGCCAGGTCGCGCAGCACGCGTTCGGCCAGGCTCAGGTCCTGGTGCAGCAGCGTGCCGGGCGGCGAGCGGAAGCTCTTGTCGCGCACCACGGCCCAGGTCTTGCGCAGGTAGCGGATGTCGTCGGAGAGCTCGGCGTCGCTCGCCTCTTCGGCGTTGGTGCGCAGGATGAAGCCGCCCGCCGGCCCCTGCCCTTCGGGCACCTGCGCGAGCACGTTCATGCGCGCGCGCAGCTGCTCGCGCAGCTCGGGCGAGCCGATCTTCTGCGAGATGCCGATGTGGTCGTCCTGCGGCAGGAACACGAGCAGCCGGCCGGCGATGCTGACCTGCGTCGACAGCCGCGCGCCCTTGGTGCCGATCGGGTCCTTGATGACCTGCACCGTCAGCGTCTGGCCCTCGAACACCAGCCGCTCGATCGGCAGCGGCGGCGGCGCGCCGGGGTTGCCGCGCGGCACCGTGCCATTCACCTGCACGTCGGCCACGTGCAGGAACGCGGCGCGCTCCAGCCCGATGTCGATGAACGCCGACTGCATGCCCGGCAGCACCCGCACCACCTTGCCGGCGTAGATGTTGCCGACGAGCCCACGCTCGAGCGTGCGCTCGAAGTGCAGCTCCTGCACCGCGCCGTTCTCGACCACCGCGACGCGCGTTTCCTGCGGCGTCCAGTTAATCAGGATGTCCTGCATCGAATTCGTTCCCCGTCCTTCTTGTGGCCGGCGCGCGCCGTGCGGTCAGACGCCGCGGCGGCAGGCGCGCAGCAGCTGCGCGGTCTCGAACAGCGGCAGCCCCATGATGCCCGAGTGGCTGCCATCGATGTGCTCGACCCAGGCCGCGAAGCCGCTCTGGATCGCGTAAGCGCCGGCCTTGCCGAACGGCTCGCCGCTCGCGATGTAGGCCTCGATCGCGGCGGCCGGCAGCGCGGCAACGCGCACGTGCGAGGTGCTCAGCAGCAGCCGGTCGCGCCGGCCGTGCGCCAGCGCGACCGCGGTGATCACGCGGTGCGTGCGGCCCGACAGCAGCGCCAGCGTGCGGCGCGCGTCGGCCGCGTCGAGCGGCTTGCCGAGAATGCGGCGGCCGAGCGCGACGGTGGTGTCGGCGCACAGCACCGGCGCCTCGGGCAGCCCGCGCGCAAGCCGCCGCGCGCGCGCGGCGCGCAGCTTCGCGCGCGTCACGCGCTCGACGTACGCCGCCGGCAGCTCGCCGGCACGTTCGGCCTCGAGCGCCTCGGCGTCTTCGGCCGCATCGGGCAGCAGCAGCTCGTGGCGCACGCCGATCTGGTCGAGCAGCTGGCGCCGGCGCGGGCTCTGCGAGGCGAGGTAGATGAAGGTGCAGGGCGGGCGTCCGGCGCCGGGCCGCCGTGGGCCACGAAGAGGCCCACTTTCGTGGACCTCGCCGGACACTCCCCCTCGGGGGGGCGACGACGAAGTCGTCTTGGGGGCCGAACTACTCACGGTGGTACGGGTGGTTCACGGTCAGGCTCCACGCGCGGTACAGCGCCTCGGCCAGCAGCACGCGCACGAACGCGTGCGGCAGCGTCAGCTCCGACAGGCGCAGCGTCTCGTCGGCAGCGTCTTTGAGCGCCGGATCGAGCCCGTCGGGCCCGCCGATCAGCAGCGCCACGTCGCGGCCGTCGCGCTGCCAGGCCTGCAGGCGATCGGCGAGCGCGCGGGTGGTGACGCGCGCGCCGTGTTCGTCGAGCACGACGCGGCGCACGCCGCGCGGCAGCGCCGCGTTGAGACGCTGCGCCTCGGCGGCCATCGCCTGCGCCGCGCTCTTGCCGGCGCGCGGCTCGGCCTTGACCGCGTGCAACTCGAGCCGCAGCTCGGGCGGGAAGCGCTTCTCGAATTCGCTGTAGGCCGTCTGCACCCAGGCCGGCGGCCGCTGCCCGACGGCGGCCAGCAGCAGCTTCATGCGCGGCGGGGAGCCGCCTTCCGCGCGGGCGCCTTCTTGGCCGGTGCGGCCTTCTTGGCAGCGGCCTTCTTCGCCGGAGCCTTGACGCCGATCACGCGCGTGACGACACCGCCGCGCGGCCCGGTCGTGCGCTGCACCGGCGCCTTGCGGGCGGGCTTCTTGGCAGCGACCGGCGGCGCGGCCGCAGCGGTCTTCTTCGCCGGCGCCTTCTTCGGCGCGGCAGGCGCGGCGCTCGTCTTCGCGGCGGCGCGTTGGGGCGGCGCCTTCGCCTTCGGCGCGGGCGCATCGGGCTCGGCGGCCTTGACGAGCCGAATGCCGGTCT
This sequence comes from Burkholderiaceae bacterium, assembly GCA_035554275.1. Lineage (GTDB taxonomy): Bacteria > Pseudomonadota > Gammaproteobacteria > Burkholderiales > Burkholderiaceae_C > LMDS01. The sequence continues at coordinate 3,962 of DATMIN010000129.1, read as the reverse complement.
CGGCGCTGAACTTCATGTTGACCGGCTTGTCGCCCCAAATCTCCTCGAGGCGGTAGTAGTCGCGGATCGCCGGCTGCATCACATGCACGACCGCGGCGCCGCAGTCGACGATGATCCACTCGCCGTTGGCCTCGCCCTCGGTGCGCGGGTTCGGGTGCCCCGCCTGCTTGACTGCCTCGCGCACGCTGCTGGCCAGCGACTTGGTCTGCCGGTTGCTCGTGCCCGAGGCGATGATCACGCGCTCGAACAGGGCCGACAGGTGTTCGGTGTTGAACACGGCGATGTTCTGGGCCTTGACGTCTTCCAGTCCATCGACGATGACGCGTTGCAGTTTTCGAATGTCCATTCAGCTCCTGGGTGGGGTTTCATCTCGGTAGAGATGATGGCGGGCAATATAGCGTGCGACCGCGGGCGGCACCAGCGCGGCGATGCCTTCGCCGTGGGCGATGCGCTCGCGGATGTCGGTCGACGACACGTCCATCATCGGCAGCGCAACCGCCGCGTGCGGCTCGGCCAGCACCTGCGGGTCGGCACTGAGCGGCGCGTCGGGCCGGTTCGCGACGGCGAGCGTGACCCGGCCGAGCAGCTCCTGCCAGCGCTCCCAGGTGTGCAAGCGCGCGTACTGGTCCTGCCCGATCACGAGGTGCCAGTCGGCGCCGGGGCGCGCGGCCTGCAGCGCGCGCACGGTGTCGACGGTGAAGCTCGGGCCGTCGCGCTCGATCTCGAGCCGGCACAACGCGAAGCGCGGCTCGCCGGCGATCGCCAGCCGCACCATCGCCTCGCGGTGGACGGCCGGCGTGATCGGACGGTCTTTCTGCCACGGCCGGCCGGCCGGCACCCACAGCAGCTCGTCGAGGCGCAACTCGGTCAGCGCCAGACGCGCCAGCGCGAGGTGCGCGTTGTGCACCGGGTCGAAACTGCCGCCGAAGACCCCGATTCTTGGAACGGCGCGGCTCAATCGGGTGTCCAGTCGGCCCAGTCGCGCGGCCGCAGGAAATCGCTGTACAGCCGCGCCTCGGGCGAACCCCGTTCGGGCTTCCAGTCGTAGCGCCAGGTCACGACCGGCGGCATCGACATCAGGATGCTCTCGGTGCGCCCGCCCGATTGCAGGCCGAACAGCGTGCCGCGGTCGAACACCAGATTGAACTCGACGTAGCGGCCGCGCCGATACGTCTGGAATTCGCGCTCGCGCGCGCCGTACGGCGTGTCGCGGCGGCGCCGCAGGATCGGCAAGTAGGCCGGGATGAACGCATCGCCGACGGCGCGCAGCATCTCGAAGCTGCGCTCGGCACCGAGCTCGGCGAAGTCGTCGAAGAACACCCCGCCGATGCCGCGCGGCTCGCCGCGATGCTTGAGAAAGAAGTAGTCGTCGCACCAGGTCTTGAAGCGCGGGTACAGGTCGGCGCCGAACGGTGCGAGCGCGTCGCGGTTGACGCGGTGGAAGTGCGCCGCGTCTTCCTCGATACCGTAGTACGGCGTCAGATCCATGCCGCCGCCGAACCAGCCGACCGGCTCGCCGCCGGCGGGCGTGGCTGACAGCATGCGCACGTTCATGTGCACGGTGGGCACGTGCGGGTTGCGCGGGTGGAACACCAGCGACACACCCATCGCCTCGAACGGCGCGCCAGCGAGCTCGGGCCGGTGCTGCGTCGCCGATGGCGGTAGCGCCGTGCCCTGCACGTGCGAGAAGCTGCAGCCGCCGCGCTCGATCACGGCGCCGCCTTCGAGCAAGCGCGCGCGGCCGTCGCCCTGGAGCCCGGCGCCGGGCCGCCCCAAGCCGGGCGCGCCCCCTCGGGGGGCCGACGCCGCAGGCGTCTTGGGGGTCCCATTCGTGCCGCCCGGCTCGCGCTGCCACGCGTCGGTGATGAAGCGGCCGCCGTCCTCGGCCTCGATCGCGTCGACGATGCGGTCCTGCAGGCCGAGCAGGTACGCGCGCACGCTGGTGTGGCTGATCATCGTTCGACCGCGCGGTGGCCGATGTCGCGCCGGTACTGCATGCCGTCGAAGCGGATGTCGCGCAGGCGCTCGTACGCGGCGCGCTGCGCGGCGGCGGTGGTCGCGCCGAGCGCGGTGACGCACAGCACGCGGCCACCCGAGGTGACCGGGCCGCGCGCGCTCGGCGCGGTGCCGGCGTGAAACACCATCGCGTCGGGCGCATCGGCCGGCAGCCCCGTGATCGCATCGCCCTTGCGCGGCTCGAGCGGGTAGCCGTGTGCCGCCATCACGACGCCGAGCGCGACGCGATCGTCCCAGTCGAGCGCGACGCGATCGAGCGAACCCGCGGTCGCGTGCATCAGCACGTCGGCCAGGTCGCTCTTCAGTCGCATCAGGATCGGCTGCGTCTCGGGGTCGCCGAGCCGGCAGTTGAACTCGACGGTGCGCGGCTGGCCGTGCGCATCGATCATCAGCCCGGCGTAGAGGAAGCCGGTGAAGACGATGCCGTCCTTCGCCATGCCGGCGATCGTCGGCCGGATGATCTGCGCCATCGCGCGCTCGTGCACTTCGGGCGTGACCACCGGCGCCGGCGAGTACGCGCCCATGCCGCCGGTGTTCGGGCCGGCGTCGCCATCGCGCAGGCGCTTGTGGTCCTGGCTGGTGGCGAGCGGCAGCACGTGCGCGCCGTCGCACATCACGATGAAGCTGGCCTCCTCGCCGTCGAGGAACTGCTCGACGACGACGCGGGCCTGGCCGGCGTTGTACTGCACGCCGAGCTTGTTGTCGTCGGCACTCAGCATCCAGTCGATCGCCTCGTGCGCCTGCGCCAGCGTGGTCGCGACGACCACGCCCTTGCCCGCCGCGAGGCCGTCGGCCTTGATCACGATCGGCGCGCCGTGGACGGTCACGTGCGCGTGCGCGGCGGCCGCATCGGTGAACGTCGCATACGCCGCGGTCGGAATCCCGTGGCGGCGCATGAAGTCCTTCGCGAACGCCTTTGAGCTCTCGAGCTGCGCCGCCGCGCGCGTCGGGCCGAACATGCGCAGGCCGCGCGCGCGGAACGTGTCGACGATGCCACCGGCCAGCGGGCCCTCGGGGCCGACGACCGTCAGCGCCACCTGCTCGGCGCGGGCGAAATCGGCGAGCGCGTCGTGATCGGTGAGCGCGACGTTGGTGAGCTTCGGGTCGGCCGCGGTGCCGCCGTTGCCCGGCGCGACGAACACCGTGCGCACCTGCGGCGATTGCGCGAGCTTCCATGCGATCGCGTGCTCGCGGCCCCCGCCGCCGATCACGAGAACCTTCACGCGGCGATCTCGGCGTTGTGAAACAGCGCCTGCACGTCGTCGAGGTCTTCGATCACGTCGATCAGCTTCTGCATGCGCTGCCCGTCCTCGCCAGCGAGCTCGATCGTGTTCTCGGGCCGCATCGTCACTTCGGCGACGTCGGGCTGCAGGCCCGCGGCCTCGAGCGCCGCCTTCACCGGCTCGAACTCGGGCGCCGCGCACAGCACCTCGATTGCGCCGTCGTCGTCGGTGAGCACGTCGTCGGCGCCAGCCTCGAGCGCCACTTCCATCACCTTGTCTTCGCTCGTGCCCGGCGCGAACACGAACTGCCCGACGTGCTTGAACTGGAACGCGACCGAGCCCTCGGTGCCCATGTTGCCGCCATACTTGCTGAACGCATGACGCACCTCGGCGACGGTGCGCACGCGGTTGTCGGTCATGCAGTCGACGATGATCGCGGCGCCGCCGATGCCGTAGCCCTCGTAGCGGATCTCCTCGTAGTTCACGCCCTCGAGGTTGCCGGTGGCCTTGTCGATGTTCTTCTTGACGGTGTCGGCCGGCATGTTGGCGGCCTTGGCCTTCTCGACCGCCAGGCGCAGCCGCGGGTTCATCGCCAAGTCGCCGCCGCCCTGGCGTGCGGCGACGGTGATCTCACGAATCACTCTGGTCCAGACCTTGCCGCGCTTCTCGTCCTGGCGGCCCTTGCGGTGCTGGATGTTGGCCCATTTGGAATGTCCGGCCATG
>DATMIN010000128.1:0-15658 GCA_035554275.1 Burkholderiaceae bacterium | reverse complement strand
CTGCGCCGCCGCGCGCGCCTGGTTCGACGCGCACCGCGTGCCGTTCACCGAGTGCCAGATCGAGCTCGACGCCGCCTGCGCCGAGCAGTACCGCGCGCTGCTCGCGCCCGGCACGCCGGTGATGATCGTGCGCGGCCAGCGGCTGCTCGGCTTCGATGCGCGCGCGATCGCGCAGGCCCTTTCCGATGCGCGCGACACGCGCGTGCAATGACGCGCCGCGCCTTCATCACGAAGCACCCGACCCGGACCCCGACCCCATGACCCAGCGCGTCCTCACCGGCATCACCACCTCCGGCACCCCGCACCTCGGCAACTACGTCGGCGCGATCCGCCCGGCGATTGCCGCGAGCCGCGAGCCGGGTGTCGAGAGCTTCCTGTTCCTGGCCGACTACCACGCGCTGATCAAGTGCGATGAGCCGGCGCGCATCGAGCGCTCGCGCCTCGAGATCGCCGCGACCTGGCTCGCCGCCGGGCTCGACCCGGAGCGCGTCACGTTCTACCGCCAGAGCGACATCGTCGAGATCCCCGAGCTGACGTGGCTGTTGACCTGCGTCGCGTCGAAGGGCCTGATGAACCGCGCCCACGCCTACAAGGCCGCGGCCGACGCGAACCTCGCGGCCGGCGAAGACGTCGACGCCGGCATCACGATGGGTCTGTTCAGCTATCCGATCCTGATGGCCGCCGACATCCTGATGTTCAACGCGCACCAGGTGCCGGTCGGGCGCGACCAGGTCCAGCACATCGAGATGGCGCGCGATCTGGCGCAACGCTTCAACCATCTGTTCGGCGCCGGGCGCGAGCTGTTCGTGCTGCCCGAGGCCGCGGTCGACGAGCGCGTCGCGATGCTGCCGGGCCTCGACGGCCGCAAGATGAGCAAGAGCTACGACAACACCGTGCCGCTGTTCGCCGGCGGTGCGGCGGGGCTGCGCGACGCGATCGCGCGCGTCGTCACCGATTCGCGCGCGCCCGGCGAGCCGAAGGAGCCCGAGGGCTCGCACCTCGTCGCGATCTTCGAGGCGTTCGCGAGCGACGCCGAGCGTGCCGCGTTCCGCGCGGCGCTGCGCGCCGGCATGGCGTGGGGCGACGCAAAGGCGCAGGTCGTCGAGCGCATCGAGCGCGACATCGGCCCGCTGCGCGCGCGCTACGCCGAGCTGATCGCGCACCCGGAACGAGTCGAGGAGGTACTGCTCGACGGCGCGCGCAGGGCGCGCGCGGTGGCCGCACCGTTCCTCGCGACGCTGCGCGAAGCGGTCGGCCTGCGCCGCATGGTCGCGGTCGCCGCGCCGGCGGCCGCGGCGGCGGCCGCCACGAACGCGAAGCCGGCGCTGGCGACGTTCAAGCAATACCGCGAGGCCGACGGAACGTTCTTCTTCAAGCTCGTCGGCGCCGACGGCCGCCTGCTGCTGCAGAGCCTCGCGTTCGCATCGGGCCGCGAGGCCGGCCAGTGCATCGCCGCGCTGAAGGCGCGTGGCGTGGCCGCCGTGCCCGACGCGCCGGTCGCGCACGCCGAGGGCGTCAGCGCGCAAGACGTGGCCGACGCGCTCGCGGCGCTGCAGGAGGCGGAGGCCGGGCGGCCGGCCACGGCGTGAGTCTCTTTCGTGGCTGACGATTCGTTCTCGCTGCGCCGCATCGCGGTCTCGGCGTTCGGCCCGTCGCTGCTGTTCGGTCTCGGCGAGGGCGCGATCCTGCCGGTCGTGCCGCTCAGTGCGCGCGAGCTCGGCGCCTCGGTGCCGGTGGCCGCGCTCGTCGTCGCGCTGATCGGCATCGGCTCGCTGCTGAGCAACATCCCGGCGTCGCTGATCACGATGCACCGCGGCGAGCGCTGGGCGATCGTCGCCGCGGCGGTGTGGTGCGCGCTCGCGATGGCGCTGTGCGGCTGGACCGATCACCTCGGCCTGTTCGCGCTCGGCTGCTTCATGGTCGGCATGTCGCAGGCGGTGTTCAGCCTCGCGCGCCAGAGCTACCTGACCGAATCGGTGCCGGTCGCGTACCGGGCGCGCGCGCTGTCGACGCTCGGCGGCGTGATGCGCATCGGCATGTTCATCGGCCCGTTCGTCGCCGCCGCCGCGATCCACCGCTTCGGGCTCGACGGCGCGTATGGCGTGGGCATCGTCGCGCTCGCGATCGCCGCCGCGGTGGCGGTGCGCATCCCCGACCTCGAAGCCGCGGCGCCCGCCGCCGGCGCCGCGCCCGACGATGCGCCGGTGGTGCCGACGGTGCTGTCGACGCTGCGCGACCACCGCCACGTGTTCGTCACGCTCGGCATCGGCGTGATGCTGGTCAGCGCGGTGCGCGCGTCGCGCCAGGCGGTGATCCCGCTGTGGGCCGACCAGCTCGCGCTCGCGCCGTCGGTCGCGTCGCTGATCTACGGCATCTCGGGCGGCATCGACATGCTGGTGTTCTATCCGGCCGGCAAGGTGATGGACCGGAAGGGCCGCGGCTGGGTCGCGGTGCCGTCGATGGTGATCATGGGTGTGGCGCTGCTGCTGACGCCGCTGACGCACGGCGCGACCACGCTGCTGATCGCGGCCGCGGTGATCGGCTTCGGCAACGGCATCGGCTCGGGGATGATCATGACGCTCGGCGCCGACCACTCGCCGCGCGCCGGCCGCGCCCACTTCCTCGGCGTGTGGCGGCTGATGGCCGACATCGGCTCGTCGTGCGGGCCGGGGCTGCTGTCGCTGCTGGCGGCGACGCTGTCGCTCGGCGCCGGCATCGCCCTCACCGGGGTGATCGCGCTGGCGGCGGCGGGGCAGCTCGCGTACTGGATCCCGCGCGCCGGAAGGCGCTGAGGCCGAGGCGCCGGCCGAACCGGCGCAATCGCAGCCGGGTCTGCCGCGACGCAAGCGCGCTCGTCAGTAGACCAGCCCCATCGCGGCACGCACGTCGCGCATCGTGCGCCGCGCGACGCCGCGCGCCTGCTCGGTGCCGACCTCGACGATCCACTGCACCTGCTTCGGGTTCGACAGGTAGGCCTCGGCGCGCTCGCGCCACGGCCGCTGCTCCTCGACGATCGCGTCGATCACCGGCTGCTTGCACTCGAGGCAGCCGATGCCGGCGGTGGTGCAGCCCCGGGCGACCCACGCGCGCGTGTCGGCGTCGGAATAGACCTGGTGGAACTGCCACACCGGGCAGCGTTGCGGATCGCCCTTGTCGCTGCGGCGCACGCGCTGCGGGTCGGTCTGCATGCGGCGCAGCTTGCGCTCGACCTCGGCCGGCGCCTCGCGCATCGCGATGTCGTTGCCGGTGCTCTTGCTCATCTTTGCGCCGTCGAGGCCGGGCAGGCGGCTCGTCTCGGTCAGCAGCGTCGCCGGCTCGGGCAGCACCGTCTCGCCATGGCCGTAGAGATGGTTGAAGCGCCGCGCCACCTCGCGCGTGATCTCGACGTGCGGCGCCTGGTCTTCGCCGACCGGCACGAACGCCGCCTTGTAGATCAGGATGTCGGCCGCCTGCAGCAGCGGGTAGCCGAGGAAGCCGTAGGTCGCGAGGTCGCGGCCGGCGAGGCTTTTGATCTGGTCTTTGTACGTCGGCACGCGTTCGAGCCACGCCAGCGGCGTGCCCATCGCGAGCAGCGTGAACAGCTCGGCGTGCTCGGGCAGGCGGCTCTGGATGAACAGCGTCGCGCGCTCGGGCTCGATGCCGGCGGCGAGCCAGTCGACCACCATGTCGTAGACGTTGCGCTCGAGGTCGGCGTGGTCGGCGTAGTGCGTGGTCAGCGCGTGCCAGTCGGCGACGAAGAAGTAGCAGTCGTGCGTGTGCTGCAGCCGGACCCAGTTCTTCAGCGCACCGTGGTAGTGGCCGAGATGCAGCGCGCCGGTCGGGCGCATGCCGGAGAGAACGCGGGGCGGTGGGCTCATCGCGAAAGTGTAGGCGGCTACACTGCGCCGCCGTGAAGCGGATCGCCATCCTCATCTCCGGTCGCGGCTCGAACATGGAGGCCGTGGCGCGCAGCTGCGTGGCCGAACGCTGGCGCGCCGAGGTCGTCGCGGTGATCGCGAGCCGGCCCGACGCCGCCGGGCTCGAGACGGCGCGGGCGCTGGGCATCGCGACCGCGGCGCTCGACCACCGCGCGTTCGCGACCCGCGACGCGTTCGATGCCGAACTCGCGCGCACGCTCGATGCCTTCGCGCCCGACGTGGTTGCGCTCGCCGGCTTCATGCGCGTGCTCGGCGACGGGTTCGTCGCACGCTACGCCGGCCGCATGGTCAACGTCCACCCGTCGCTGCTGCCGGCGTTCCCGGGCCTGTACACGCACCGGCGTGCGCTCGAAGCCGGCTGCAAGGTCGCCGGCGCGACCGTGCACTTCGTGACGCCGACGCTCGACCACGGCCCGGTGATCGCGCAGGCCGCGGTGCCGGTGCTCGCCGCCGACAGCGCCGAGACGCTTGCCGCGCGCGTGCTCGCCGCCGAACACGTGCTGTACCCGCGCGCGCTGCGCTGGCTGGTGCACGACGAATTGCAAGTCACCGACGGGCGGGTCACGCACCTCGGCGGCGCGCCGCAGCACGTGTTCGGCTGAACGCGTCGCGCATCGCGCGGCTCAGAACAGGCTGGCCGCGATGTTGATCGTGAACGCGAGGATCGTCGTGTTGAACACGAACGACAGCACCGACTGCAGCAGCACGAGGCGGCGCATCGGCCGGTTCGAGATCGACACGTCGGCGGTCTGCGAGGCCACCGCGATCGTGAACGAGAAGTACAGGAAGTCGGCGTAGTCGGGCCGGAACTTCTCGTCCGGGTCGGGGAAGCGCAGCCCGCTGCCGTGCTCGCTGCGGTAGTAGAGGCTGGCGTAGTTCATCGCGAACAGCGTGGGCAGCAGCAGCCACGAGCCGGCCACGGTCGCGAGCGCGAACAGCACGTGCGGCCAGGCGTGGTGACTGCCCTGTTTGGCCGCGGCCAGCTCGATCACGATCGCGACGATGCTCACCACCGCGGCGGTGATCACCACCGCCAGCACCGTGGCCGCGCCCTCGGCCTGCGCGATCGCGGCGCGGCGCAGGTGCTCGTGGTCGGCGCGGAACATCAGCATGCCGACTGTCGCGAGGAACAGCCACACGCCGACGTTCCAGCCGAGCAGCGAGCGCGTCACCAGGTGGTCGATGCCGGGCGCAGCGAGCGCGGCGGCGACGCCGGCGACGACCGACAGCGCCATCCGCGGCCGCGTCGTGACGTGCTTGATCAGCGCCTTCATGCGGCGTCGACGCGGCGAAAGCGCGGCTGCTCGACGCCGTCGATCGCGACCATGCCGAAGAACATCGCATGCGGCCGCACCCACCAGCCGGTGGCGTTGTAGAGCGGGCGGTACACCACCATCGGCTCGTGGCTCTCGCTGTGGCGCGCGACGCCGATCACCTCGTACTCGCCGCCCTTGTAGTGGCGGTAGCGGCCGGGCGGCGTGGCGGGCAGGGCGGGCAGGACGTGCGCAGCGGCATCGGTGATCGGCATGCGGCAAGGATAATCCGCCGATGCACCCGAACGCGCTGCTCGAGCTGGCCACCGAACTCATCCACCAGGTGCTGCAGCTGCAGCACCCGGCCGACGGCGTCGTCTCCGACTTCTTCCGCAAGCACCGCACGCTCGGCAGCCGCGAGCGCCACACGCTGGCCGAGACGACGTACGCGGTGCTGCGCGAGCGGCTGCTGTTGCAGCACCTGGCGCAATCGGGCAAGGGCGAGATCGAGCGGCGCCTGGCGCTGCTCGCGTGGCAGGGCAATGCCGGCTTCCTGCGCGCGGCATTGAGCGAGGCCGAGCAGCAGTGGCTCGTGCAGCTGGCGACTGTGGACCGCAGCACGCTGCCCGAGCGGCTGCGCCACAACCTGCCGGAGTGGCTCGCGCAGCCGCTGCAGGCCGAGCACGGCGACGAGTTCTGGCCGCTCGTCGAGGCGATGATGCGCCCGGCGCCGCTCGACCTGCGCGTCAACACCTTCAAGGCCAAGCGCGACGACGTGAGCGCCGCGTTCGCCGCCGAAGGCATCGAGGCGGTGGCCACGCCGTACTCGCCGCTCGGCCTGCGCATCGACGCCAAGCCGGCGCTGCACAAGCTCGACGTGTTCCTGCGCGGCGATGTCGAGGTGCAGGACGAAGGCAGCCAGCTGCTCGCGCTGATGCTCGGCGCCAAGCGCGGCGAGATGGTGGCCGACTTCTGCGCCGGTGCCGGCGGCAAGACGCTCGCGCTCGGCGCCGAGATGCGCAACACCGGGCGGCTGTATGCGTTCGACACCTCGGGGCACCGGCTCGCGTCGCTGAAGCCGCGGCTGGCGCGCAGTGGGCTGTCGAACGTCTACCCGGTGCAGATCGCGCACGAGCGCGACGAGCGCATCAAGCGCCTGGCCGGCAAGCTCGACCGCGTGCTCGTCGACGCGCCGTGCTCGGGCGTGGGCACGCTGCGCCGCAACCCCGATCTGAAGTGGCGCCAGTCGCCGCAGGCGATCGACGAGTTGCGGGTCAAGCAGGCGGCGATCCTGGCGAGCGCCGCGCGGCTGGTCAAACCCGGCGGGCGGCTGGTCTACGCGACCTGCAGCCTGCTCGAGGCGGAAGACGAGGCGATCGCGCTCGCGTTCGGCGCCGAGCGGGCGCGCGATTTCGAGGTCGTGCCGGCGCTCGAGACGCTGACGCAGGCGCGCGTGGCGCAGCCCGAGACGCTGGTGCGCGGCGACTTCCTGCGCCTGTGGCCGCATCGGCACGCTACCGACGGTTTCTTCGCCGCGGTGTGGCAGCGGCGTTGACATCGATCAAGCCGGCACGAGATAGGGCGAACAGGGGCCTTCATACCCGCCAGATCGAAGGGGTTTGCCGGAGAGCGCCCCTTACAATGCCGGACCTGCGTTTCTTGCAGGCATGAAAGTGCAAATGGATTCGTTGATGCTTGTGTGGAACGCGCTGATCGACTGGCTGGCCCATGGCCTCGTCGGAGCGGCCTGGTGGGAGGTGCTGCTGTTCGCGCTGCTGGCCACGCACGCCACGATCGCGTCGGTCACGATCTTCCTGCACCGCGCGCAGGCGCATCGGGCGCTCGAGTTGCACGCGATCCCGTCGCACTTCTTCCGCCTGTGGCTGTGGCTGACGACCGGCATGGTGACGAAGGAGTGGGTCGCGATCCACCGCAAGCACCACGCCAAGTGCGAAACCGAAGACGACCCGCACAGCCCGCAGACGCGCGGCATCAAGGCGGTGCTGCTGACCGGCAGCGAGATGTACCGCGCCGAGGCCAAGAACACGGACACGCTCGCCAAGTTCGGCCACAACACGCCCGACGACTGGCTCGAACGTAACCTGTACAGCCGCTACAGCTGGCAGGGCGTGGGCGTGATGCTGCTGATCGACCTGATGCTGTTCGGCGCGATCGGCGCGGCGGTCTGGGCGCTGCAGATGGCGTGGATCCCGATCACCGCTGCCGGCATCATCAACGGCATCGGCCACTGGTGGGGCTACCGCAACTTCGAGGCGCCCGACGCGTCGACCAACATCTCGCCGTGGGGCATCCTGATCGGCGGCGAGGAGCTGCACAACAATCACCACACGTACCCGACCTCGGCGAAGCTGTCGGTGAAGTCATACGAGTTCGACATCGGCTGGGCCTACATCCGTGCCCTCGAAGTGCTGGGTCTCGCGAAGGTGCGCAAGACGGTGCCGCTGCTCAAGCTCGGCACGGTCAAGCCGGTGGCCGACGACAAGACGCTCGAGGCCGTGATCGCGAACCGCTACGAGGTGATGGCGAAGTACGCGCGCAATCTGCGCCGCGCCAGCCGGGCCGAGATGCTGCGCCTGAAGGGCGAGGGCGAAGCGAGCGCCGTCAAGCTTGCGAACATGCGGCTGGCGAACCGCTGGCTGCACCGCGACGCCGACAAGATCCCGCTCGACGTGAAGGCGCGGATCGCGTTGGCGGTCGAGCACAGCCCCGGCCTGGCGAAGCTCGTCGCGATGCGCGAGGAACTGCGCTCGCTGTGGACGCGCACCGGCGTCTCCGCCGAGCAGCTGGTTGCCGACCTGCAAGCCTGGTGCCGCAAGGCCGAGGAAAGCGGCATCGCCGCGTTGCAGGAGTTCGCCCTCAAGCTGCGCGCTGCGAGAGCGTAGGCACCGGCATCCGAGCCGAACAAACGAAAGGGCCGCAAATGCGGCCCTTGACGTTTGCAGACAGCCAAAGAAAAGGGGTCGCCAAGCGACCCCGCTGTCCTATCGAAGTTTTGTTTCCTTGTAGGTCACGTGCTTGCGTGCCTTCGGATCGAACTTGATGATTTCGAGCTTCTCCGGCGTGGTCTTCTTGTTCTTGTCGGTCGTGTAGAAATGACCGGTGCCGGCGCTGGATTCCAGCTTGATCTTCTCGCGTCCACCTTTTGCCATGCTGGCCTCCTAAATCAGATTTCGCCGCGGGCGCGCAGGTCGACGAGGACCTGCTCGATGCCCACCTTGTCGATCAGCCGCAGCGCCGCATTGCTGATGCGCAGGCGCACCCAGCGGTTCTCGGCCTCGACCCAGAAGCGGCGGTACTGCAGATTCGGCAGAAAGCGGCGCTTCGTTTTGTTGTTCGCGTGGGAAACGTTGTTTCCCACCATCGGGCGCTTGCCCGTGACCTGACAGACGCGTGCCATGACGCTTCTCCAATTGAGTATTGACTGAGTATTGACGAGATGCTGACGCGCATCGACCAGCTGCCGCAATTTCGGCAAAGAGCGCGATTATAGCCAGAGATTACTGCTCGAGGAAGCGCTGAGCGTCCAGCGCGGCCATGCAGCCGGTGCCGGCGCTGCTGATCGCCTGGCGGTAGACGTGGTCCTGCACGTCGCCGGCGGCGAACACGCCCGGCACGCTCGTCATCGTCGCCATGCCGGCGAGGCCGCTCTTGGTGATGATGTAGCCGTCCTTCATCTCGAGCTGGCCCTTGAAGATCGCGGTGTTCGGCTCGTGGCCGATCGCGATGAAGCAGCCCGTCAGTTTCAGCTCGGACAGCGCCGCGTCCTGCGCGCCCTCCCTTGGCGTGGACCGCAGCCGCACGCCGGTCACGCCCGACGCGTCGCCCAGCACCTCGTCGAGCGTCTGCCACAGGTGCAGTTGCATCTTGCCCTCGGCGACCTTCGCATGCAGCTTGTCGACCAGGATCGGTTCAGCGCGGAACTTGTCGCGCCGGTGCACCAGATGCACCTTGCTCGCGATGTTCGACAGGTACAGCGCCTCCTCGACCGCGGTGTTGCCGCCGCCGACGACACACACCTCCTGGCCGCGGTAGAAGAAGCCGTCGCAGGTGGCGCAGCCGCTGACGCCGCGGCCCATGAACGCCTCTTCCGACGGCAGCCCGAGGTACTTCGCCGACGCGCCGGTGGCGATGATCAGCGCGTCGGCCGTGTAGCTGCCCGAGTCGCCGGTCAGCGTGAACGGGCGCCGGCTCAGGTCGACGCTGTTGATGTGGTCGAACACGATCTGCGTGTCGAAGCGCTCGGCGTGCTTCTGGAAGCGCTGCATCAGGTCGGGGCCCATCACGCCGTCGACATCGGCCGGCCAGTTGTCGACGTCGGTCGTCGTCATCAGCTGGCCGCCCTGCGCGAGGCCGGTGATCAGCATCGGCTTCAGGTTGGCGCGTGCGGCGTAGACCGCCGCGGTGTAGCCGGCCGGGCCCGAGCCGAGGATCAGGACGCGCGCGTGAGGGGGGGTGGTGCTCATGTTGGATGCTTATCGAGACGACAGTTGGAGCCGCCGGCGCGGCGTTGCGCGGGCGCGGCGGCAGTCTGACATGGGGTTCGCTTGGGCTGGCGCCAAGCGCGGTAATGGTGACAATAGAGAAATTGTAGGCAGCGTGCGGATTTCGCATCCGCGCCATACCAAGAAGGGACAGTCCGGCATGGCGATGATTTCCAACCTCGATCTGATCCGGCGGGTTCCGCTGTTCTCGCTGCTCACGACCGACCAGGCACAGGGCATCGCCGACGCCGTCGTCAAGCGCCGCTTCCGGCGCGGCGAGATCGTGGTGGAGCACAACAAGAAGTCGAATGCCCTGTTCATCCTGCTGACCGGGCGGGCGCGCGTGCTGACGGCCGACTCGCGCGGCCGCGAGGTGATCCTGGCGGTGCTGCAGCCCGGCGATTACGTCGGCGAGATGAGCCTGATCGACAACGAGCCGCATTCGGCGACCGTGCGCGCCGAGGTCCAGACCGACATGCTGGTTCTCGGCCGCACCGAGTTCGCACGCTGCCTGCCCGAGAACTCGAGCCTGTCGTACGCGATCATGCGCGGCCTCGTGTATCGCCTGCGCGCCGCCGACCGGCAGATCGAGTCGCTCGCGCTGCTCGACGTCTACGGCCGCGTCGCCCGCTCCCTGCTCGACATGGCCGAGATGGAAGGCGAGCTGAAGTTGATCCGCAACAAGGTCTCGCGCCAAGACCTGGCGAAGGTCGTCGGTGCGTCGCGCGAGATGGTCAGCCGCGTGATGAAAGACCTGGAAGAGCGCGGCATGATCCAGACCCAGGAAAACGGCTCGGTGATTATCAAGGAACAGCTCACGGCGTGAGCTGTCGCATCAAGGAACAGCTCACGCCGTGAGCGTTCCGGTGCGCTGAAACGCAGCGCCGATCGGCCACAATTCGCCGATGACCTTTCCCCTCGGCTCCCTGCGCGGCGACACCGCCGCGCCCACCGCACTGACGGCTCCCGGCAGCGGGCGCGCGCGCGACCGCGCGGCACCGCCGGTGCCGCCGCCGCACGACGCGGCCGGCTGGCGCGCGCAGCTCGGCTTGCTGGTCGGCGCGGTGGCGTGGCTGCTCGCGGTGCTGGCGCTGGCCACGCACAACGCGGCCGATGCGGCGTTCTCGACCTCCGGCTCCGTGGCCGCGGTGCAGAACAAGGCCGGCGCGCTCGGCGCGTGGTTCTCCGACGCCGCGTTCTTCGGCTTCGGCTACTCGGTGTGGTGGGCGGCGGCGGTGGCGCTGCGCGCGTGGCTCGGCGCGCTCGCGCGGCTGCTGCGCAGCGAGCGCGGCCTGCCGCCGGCCGCGCCCGGCGCGGTGCGGCCAGCGTGGCTGTTCTGGGCCGGCCTCGCGCTGCTGCTCGCTTCGAGTGCCGCGCTCGAGTGGACGCGGCTGTATCAATGGGAAGGCAACGTCGCTGGCGGCCACGCCGGCGGCGCGATCGGCTACACGCTCGGCAGCGCGAGCCAGCGCCTGCTCGGCTTCGCCGGTTCGGGCGTGCTGTGGATCGCCGCGCTCGTCGCCGGCATCGCGCTGGCGCTGCGCTTCTCGTGGCTGCGGCTGGCCGAATCGATCGGCGCGTGGGCCGAGCGCTCGCGGCACCGCCGCGTCGAGCGCATCGAGCGCGCGCAGGACGTGCGCGCCGGCGCGCAGGCGCTGCGCGAGCGCGAGGTGATCGTCGACGTCGAGCACCGGCTGCAGGAAGACCACCTGCCGATCGTGATCGAGGCGCCGGTCGTCGAGGTGCCGAAGAGCGAGCGCGTCGTCAAGGAGCGCCAGAAGCCGCTGTTCGTCGAGCTCGCCGACACCAAGCTGCCGCAGGTCGACCTGCTCGACGCCGCGCCCGGCCGCACCGAGACCGTCACCCCCGAGACGCTCGAGATGACCTCGCGGCTGATCGAGAAGAAGCTGAAGGATTTCGGCGTCGAGGTGCGCGTGGTCGCGGCCTCGCCGGGCCCGGTGATCACGCGCTACGAGATCGAGCCGGCCACCGGCGTGAAGGGCGCGCAGGTGATGAACCTGTCGAAGGACCTGGCGCGCTCGCTGAGCCTGGTCAGCATCCGCGTCGTCGAGACGATCCCCGGCAAGACGACGATGGCGCTCGAGCTGCCGAACCCGCGGCGGCAGACGATCCGGCTGTCCGAGATCCTCGGCTCGGCCGTCTACAACGATGCGAGTTCGCAGCTGACGATGGGCCTGGGCAAGGACATCGTCGGCAACCCGGTCGTCGCCGACCTCGCGAAGATGCCGCACTGCCTGGTCGCCGGCACCACCGGCTCGGGCAAGTCGGTCGGCATCAACGCGATGATCCTGAGCCTGCTCTACAAGGCCGAGGCCAGAGACGTGCGGCTGATCCTGATCGACCCGAAGATGCTCGAGATGAGCGTCTACGAGGGCATCCCGCACCTGCTGTGCCCGGTCGTCACCGACATGAAGCTCGCCGCCAACGCGCTCAACTGGGGTGTCGGCGAGATGGAGCGCCGCTACAAGCTGATGAGCAAGATGGGGGTGCGCAACCTCGGCGGCTACAACAAGAAGCTCGACGACGCGAAGGCGCGCGGCGAGCTGATCCCGAATCCGTTCAGCCTGACGCCCGAGCAGCCCGAGCCGCTCGAGCGGCTGCCCCACATCGTGATCGTGATCGACGAGCTCGCCGACCTGATGATGGTGATCGGCAAGAAGATCGAGGAGCTGATCGCGCGCCTGGCGCAGAAGGCGCGCGCCTGCGGCATCCACCTGATCCTGGCGACGCAGCGGCCGAGCGTCGACGTGATCACCGGGCTGATCAAGGCCAACATCCCGACGCGCTTGAGCTTCCAGGTCAGCAGCAAGATCGACAGCCGCACGATCCTCGACCAGATGGGCGCCGAGGCGCTGCTCGGCATGGGCGACATGCTCTACATGCCGTCGGGCACCGGCTTTCCGGTGCGGGTGCACGGCGCGTTCGTCAGCGACGACGAGGTGCACCGCGTCGTCGAATACCTGAAGAGCCAGGGCGAGCCGAACTACATCGATGGCATCCTCGAGGGCGGCGTGCTCGACGACGGCCCTGATGCACTGACCAGCGAAGGCGGCGTGATGGGCGGCGGCGAAGGCGACGCGATGTACGACCAGGCGGTCGCGATCGTGCTGCAGCACAAGCGCGCCTCGATCTCGCTGGTGCAGCGCCACCTGCGCATCGGCTACAACCGCGCCGCGCGGCTGCTGGAACAAATGGAGAAATCCGGGCTCGTATCGAGCATGGCCACCAACGGCAACCGGGACATCATCGCCCCGAACCGCGAATGAAGAAGCTGCGCGTCGGGCTCGCCGGCCTCGTGATGGGCCTGGCCGCGCTCGCGGCGCACGCCGATGCGGTCGACACGCTGCGCGACTTCATCCGCGACGTGAAGACCGGCCGCGCCCAGTTCACGCAGACCGTCACCGCGCCCGACGGCGTGAAGAAGAAGTCGTCGAGCGGCAGCTTCGAGTTCGCGCGGCCGAACCGCTTCCGCTTCGTCTACGCGAAGCCGTTCGAGCAGACGATCGTCGCCGATGGCCAAAAGGTCTGGATCTACGATGCCGACCTGAACCAGGCGAGTTCGCGCAAGTTCTCGGCCGCGCTCGGCGCGACGCCCGCGGCGCTGCTCGCCGGCGGCTCGCTCGACAAGGACTTCGACCTCACCGCCGTTCCGGCGAAAGACGCGGCGAAGGACGGCCTCGACTGGGTCCAGGCCACGCCGAAGTCGAAGGAGGGCACGTTCAAGTCGGTGCGCGTCGGCTTCCGCGGCACGACGCTCGCGGCCGTCGAGGTGGTCGACGCGTTCGATCAGCGCTCGCTGCTGCAGTTCAGCCAGTTCGTCGCCGGCGTGACCCTCCCGCCCGAGACGTTCCAGTTCAAGCCGCCTGCCGGCGCCGATGTGATCGAACAGTGAGCACGCCGGAGCTGCCGTTCGACGACGCGCCGGATGCGCCCCTCGCCGAACGCCTGCGCCCGAAGACGCTCGCCGAGGTGATCGGCCAGCCGCAGCTGCTCGGGCCCGGCAAGCCGCTGCGCGTCGCGTTCGAATCGGGCCGGCTGCATTCGATGATCCTGTGGGGCCCGCCGGGTGTGGGCAAGACGACGCTGGCGCGGCTGATGGCGCAGGGCTTCGATGCCCTGTTCATCGCGATCTCGGCGGTGCTCGGCGGCGTCAAGGACATCCGCGACGCGGTCGAGCGCGCGCAGGTCGCGCGCCACGGCGGCAGCAAGACCGTGGTGTTCGTCGACGAGGTGCATCGCTTCAACAAGGCGCAGCAGGACGCGTTCCTGCCGCACGTCGAATCGGGGCTGTTCACCTTCATCGGCGCGACCACCGAGAACCCGTCGTTCGAGGTCAACTCGGCGCTGCTCTCGCGCGCGGTCGTGCACGTGCTGGTGCCGCTCGACGACGAAGCGCTCGGCGAGTTGCTGACGCGCGCCGAGTCGCTGCTCGGTGCGCCGCCGATCACCGAGACCGCGCGAGCGCGCCTGATCGGCTATGCCGACGGCGACGCGCGGCGCCTGCTCAACGCCTATGAGAACCTCGTGGTCGGCGCGGCGCAGGGCGTGGCCGAGATCGACGAGGCGCTGCTCGAGAAGTCGCTCGGCGAGCAACTGCGCCGCTACGACAAGGGCGGCGAGCAGTTCTACGACACGATCTCGGCGCTGCACAAGGCGGTGCGCGGCAGCGACCCCGATGCGGCGCTGTACTGGTTCGTGCGCATGCTCGACGGCGGCGTCGATCCGCGCTACGCGGCGCGCCGGCTGGTGCGCATGGCCAGCGAAGACATCGGCCTGGCCGACCCGCGCGCGCTGCGCCTCGCGCTCGACGCCGCCGAGACGTTCGAGCGCCTCGGCTCGCCCGAGGGCGAGCTGGCGCTGGCGCAGGCCGTGGTCTACCTCGCCGTCGCGCCGAAGAGCAACGCGGTCTACACCGCCTACGGCGCAGCGCGCGCGTTCGTCAAGGCCGACGGCACCCGCCCGGTGCCGCTGCGCCTGCGCAACGCGCCGACCGCGCTGATGAAGGGCCTCGACTACGGCAAAGGTTACCGCTACGCCCACGACGAGGAAGGCGGCTTCGCCGCCGGCGAGCGCTACTGGCCCGACGACGTCGAGGCGCCGCTGTTCTACCGCCCGGTCGAGCGCGGCCTGGAGATCCGGATCGCCGAGAAGCTGCGTGAGCTGCGTCAGCTCAACGACGCGGCCGGCGCCGCCGACGGCGAAACCGAACCCGCGGCCTGACAGCAAATCGCGCGGCTGTCATCGGGAGATTCAGGTTGGGCGCGGGCCGCGGCGCGCTCCTAGAATCCCGCTGCGCCGGGTTCCCGGCGGTGTGGTGGCCGGATTATTGCTACTGGATGATGCGACCCGCCGCGGCGGGAAAGTGATGCAGCCCGCCGAAGCGGGCAGAGCGCAGGAGACGCAACGCATGGACACCTTCATCCAGCAGATCATCAACGGCCTGGTGCTCGGCAGCGTCTACGCGCTGGTGGCACTGGGCTACACGATGGTCTACGGCATCATCAACCTGATCAACTTCGCGCACGGCGAGGTGCTGATGGTGGGGGCGCTGACGAGCTGGACGGTCGTCACCGCGATGGCGGGCATGGGCCTGCCGGGCTGGGTGCTGCTGCTGGTCTCGCTGATCGCCGCCATCGTCGTGTGCTGCGCGCTCAACTTCACGATCGAGAAGATCGCCTACCGGCCGCTGCGCAACGCGCCGCGGCTGGCGCCGCTGATCACCGCGATGGGCATGAGCCTGCTGCTGCAGACGCTGGCGATGATCATCTGGAAGCCGAACTACAAGAGCTTCCCGATCCTGCTGCCGGGTGACCCGCACGTGATCGGCGGCGCGGTGATCAACAACGTGCAGATCATGATCCTGGTCGTTACCGCGGTCGTGCTCAGCGGCCTGATGTACCTCGTCAACCAGACCAAGCTCGGCCGCGCGATGCGCGCCACCGCCGAGAACCCGCGCGTCGCCGGG
>DATMIN010000127.1:0-2419 GCA_035554275.1 Burkholderiaceae bacterium | reverse complement strand
TCGATCGCCGGGCAGGAGACGACGACCTCGTACGAGGCCGGCATCAAGTCGGAACTGCTCGACAAGCGCGCGCGCGTCGGCTTCAGCGTCTTCCACTACGACGTGAAGAACCTGCAGCTGACCGAAGTCGGCGGCGGCGGCAACTCGAACACGCTGAAGGTCGCGAAGAAGGCCACGGGCCAGGGCGTCGAGTTCAACCTCGACGCCTACCTGACGCCGGTGCTGCTGGTCACCGCGGCGGCCAGCTACAACGACACCAAGATCAAGGACCCGAACCTCACGGTGGCCGGCTGCGGCGGCGGCTGCACGGTGCTGAACCAGCCGGCCGCCACCGCGGGCCAGTTCTTCATCGACGGCAACGCGCTGCCGCAGGCGCCGAAGTACATCGCCGCGGTGACCGCGCGCTACGCGATCCCGATGGCCAGCGGCGGCGAGTTCTTCGTCTTCACCGACTGGACGTACCGCAGCAAGGTCAACTTCTTCCTCTACGAGTCGACCGAGTTCACCGGCAAGGCCTACACCGAAGGCGGCCTGCGCGGCGGCTATGTGTGGGCCGACGGCAAGTACGAGCTGGCGGTGTTCGCGCGCAACATCACGAACCGGATCGTCGCGGTCGGCGCGATCGACTTCAACAACCTGACCGGCTTCATCAACGACCCGCGTACCTACGGGGTGCAGTTCAAGGCGCAGTTCTAGAACGCGACGGCGGCGCTGCGCGGGCCGCAGCGCGTCAGAGCACCCTCACGCCGGTGAGCTTGCGCATCCCGCGATCGAAGGTGGCCGTGAAGTCGCAGCCTTGACGGCCGTGCTTCGCGACGATCAGGCAGTCCGAAAAGCCGCACGAGCCGCTCTCGAACAGCGTGAGAGCGCGCTCGACGGCTTCGCGGTCTTCGAACGCGAAGGCCGTCTCGTCGAGCAGGCTGCGCACGGCCAGCCGCTGCGCCGGCTTGCCCTGGTCGAACGCCGAGCGTAGCGCCCACAGGGCCTCGGCCAACACCACGTCCGTCACCAACAGCGACCCGGGGGCTCGGCCATGCTCGGCCAGCAGCGCGTCGATGCGCCGGGCCTGCGCCGGGTCGTCGTTGAGCCACAGGCGCAGCAGGATGTTGGTGTCGATTCCGATCATCGGCCCGACGGCTTGTGCTTGCGTGCGGGCCGGGCGTGCTTGCCCCGCAGGTGATCGGAAATGGCCTCGTCCACCTGCTGCACCGTCGGCGCCCGTGCGTGCGGCGACTTCAGCAGTCCGCGAATGCGCCGCGCGTCTGGCTGGACCGGTCGCGCCGTGATCGTGTTGTCGGGGAGCAGGCGGAAGTCGAGCATCGATCCGGCATCGAGCCCGAGGCGATCGCGAATCTCCTTGGGCAAGGTGATCTGGCCCTTGCTGGTGAGGGTGGCGAACATGGCGCAGCTCCTGTGGATCTTGAAATTCCTTACATCATACGACTGTAAGGATCAGGGCACGGGCAGCGCCGGCCCCCGTGCGCCCGGCGCCCGTGGCGGGGCAGGGTGATCGCCGTGGCGCGGCGGCGAGCGCTGGCCCTAAACTTGCCGCGACATTCCGCTCATCACGTCATCACCCGGAGATTGCCCCGATGCCACGCCTTTCCATCGCCGCCTGCT
Source organism: Burkholderiaceae bacterium (assembly GCA_035554275.1). Taxonomy (GTDB): domain Bacteria; phylum Pseudomonadota; class Gammaproteobacteria; order Burkholderiales; family Burkholderiaceae_C; genus LMDS01. The sequence continues at coordinate 799 of DATMIN010000127.1, read as the reverse complement.
CCATCGTCCTGCTCGCCGCCGCCGGCGGCGCGTGGGCGCAGGGCTACCCGACCAAGCCGGTGCGGCTGGTCGTGCCGTTCGCGCCCGGCGGCACCACCGACATCGTCGCGCGCGTCGTCGCCGAGAAGATCGGCAGCGCACTCGGTCAGACGCTGGTGGTCGAGAACAAGGCCGGCGGCGGCGGCTCGATCGGCGCGCTCGACACCGCGAAGTCGGCGCCCGACGGCTACTCGCTCGGCATGGCGACGGTCTCGACGACGGCCGCGAACCCGGCGATCAACCCCAAGCTCGCCTACAACCCGCTGACCGATTTCACGCCGATCATCAACGTCGCGGCGACGCCGAACGTGATCGCGGTGCACCCGAGCTTCCCGGCGCGCGACTACAAGGGCTTTCTCGCCGAGCTGAAGAAGAACCCGGGCAAGTACAGCTACGCCAGCTCGGGCACCGGCGGCATCGGGCACCTGCAGATGGAGCTGTTCAAGAACCTCTCGGGCACCTTCGTCACGCACATCCCGTACCGCGGCGCCGGCCCGGCGCTGAACGACACCGTCGCCGGCCAGGTGCCGATGATCTTCGACAACCTGCCGTCGGCGCTGCCCTTCATCAAGGACGGCCGGCTGATCGCGATCGTCGTCGCGGCGCCGCAGCGGCTGGCGGTGCTGCCGACCATCCCGACCTTCAAGGAAGTCGGCCTCGAGGCGGTGAACCGGCCGGCCTACTACGGGATTCACGGGCCCAAGGGCCTGTCGAAGGAAGTGGTCGACAAGGTCCACGACGCGGTCAAGAAGACCCTCGA
>DATMIN010000126.1:0-10378 GCA_035554275.1 Burkholderiaceae bacterium | reverse complement strand
CGCAGCTCGGGCGCGTACTCGACCAGCACCGTCGGCGCGTCGACCGCATCAAAGGCCACGCGGTGCGCGTTGCCGTCGATGAAGCGCTGCAGTTCCTTCGCGCCGCCGTTTTCGTCCGGGCAGGTGACCCAGCGCGCCACTTGGTAGCGGCTCGGCGCGATCCGCGCCTTGACGCCGTATTCGTGCTCGAGCCGGTGCGCGACCACCTCGAACTGCAGCTGCCCGACCGCGCCGAGCAGCAACAGCGCCGACGCGACCGGCCGGAACACCTGGATCGCGCCCTCCTCGCCGAGCTGGATCAACCCGGCCTTCAGCTGCTTGGTGCGCAGCGGGTCGGCGACCTCGACCGAGCGGAACATCTCGGGCGCGAAGAACGGCAGCCCGGTGTATTGCAGCGTCTCGCCCTCGGTCAGCGTGTCGCCGAGCTGCAGCACGCCGTGGTTCGGGATGCCGATGATGTCGCCGGCGAAGGCCTCGTCGAGCAGCTCGCGGCGCTGGCTCAGGAAGCTCACAACCGTATTCGGCCGCATCTCCTTGCCCGAGCGCGCGACCTTGATGCGCATGCCGCGCTTGAAGTGGCCGCTGGCGACGCGCACGAACGCGATCCGGTCGCGGTGCGCCGGGTCCATGTTGGCCTGGATCTTGAAGACGACACCGGTGAGCTTGGGCTCGTCGGGCTGCACGACGCGCTGGATCGCGGCGCGCGAGCCCGGCGCCGGCGCCAGATCGACGAGCGCGTCGAGCACCTCCTGCACGCCGAAGTTGTTGACCGCCGAGCCGAAGAACATCGGCGTCTGATGGCCGCCGAGAAAGGCCTCGCGGTCGAACGGCGGCGCCGCGTCGCGCAGCAGCTCGATCTCGCTTTTCGACTGTTCGTACTGCATGCCGAAGCGCGCCGGATAGGCCGGGTTGTCGAGGCCGTCGAGGAACTCTTCGCCGTTGTTGGCTTCCGCGCCGCCGAAGAGGCGCATGCGCTTCTCGCGCAGGTCCATCACACCGTGAAAGGCCTTGCCCATGCCGACCGGCCAGGTGAACGGCACGACCTCCATGCCGAGCTCGCGCTCGATCTCGTCCATCAGCGCCATCGGCTCCTGGACCTCGCGGTCCATCTTGTTGACGAAGGTCAGGATCGGCGTGTTGCGGGCGCGGCAGACTTGAAGGAGCCGGCGCGTCTGCGGCTCGACGCCGTTGGCCGCGTCGATCACCATCAGCGCGGCGTCGACGGCCGTCAGCACGCGGTAGGTGTCTTCGGAAAAGTCCTGGTGGCCGGGCGTGTCGAGCAGGTTGATCACGCAGTCGCGGTACTCCATCTGCATCACGCTGGAAGCGACCGAGATGCCGCGCTGCTTCTCGATCTCCATCCAGTCGGAGGTCGCATGCCGCGTCGCCTTGCGCGCCTTGACGCTGCCCGCGATCTGGATCGCGCCCGAGAACAGCAGCAGCTTCTCGGTCAGCGTCGTCTTGCCGGCGTCGGGGTGGGAAATGATGGCAAAAGTGCGCCGGCGGCGGACTTCCTTCGCCAGCGGGGAGGGCAGGGGCTCGGACATGCAACTGCGGCCGGTGCACCAGCCGTCTCGGAGGACAGCCGGCGATTATCGGCGCAGCCCGCGCCGCGCGCTCAGCGGCGCGGCGGGCCGAAGTCTTCGCGCAGCCAGCTGTCGACGAGGTCCTTCTCGTAGCGCAGCTCGTCGTTGCGGTGCGCGATCGAGCGCGACAGGAACGCGACGTCGGTCAGCGCGCGCGTGCCTTCCTTGATCACCGCGCCCTGCGCGTCGACGAGCCGGAAGCTCAGCCCGATGCGCGGCGGGTGGTTGTCGCGCACGATGCGCACGTTGCCGAGCCCGCCGTGGCGCCACGGCTCGACCATCCCGGCGCGGCGCACGTCGGTGATCGTGACGAGCAGCCTGCGGCCGTCGGGCAGCGTGCGCGCGGCGCGCTTGGCGATGTAGCCGCTCAGGTCGTCGAGCCAGTCGCGCCGGCCGGTCGGGTCGAGATCGAGGCGCGCGATCGCGGCCGGGTCGCTGTAGCGCACCTCGGCGCGCTCGGTGGTGACGGGGGCACCACCCGCAGTCGCCGCGCCCGCCGCGAGCGAGCACAGCGCGGTCGCGACAAACGCCAGCGCGCGCGCGCGGCGCAACGAGAGGGAATGAAGGTGGGGCGCGATGGCGTTCATGTCGGCTCCGTTCGCATCGTCGACGCGCGGCCGGATCGGCTCAAGGCGCTGGAACGAAAGGCCGCACGACGTCCAGCACATGGCGAACATACGCCTCTTTCTCGCCGACCGGTGCCGCGTAATGTAAGGCGCGCACGGCGGCTTCTTCGCCCGCGCCGCGCAGCATCAGCCAGCCCGCGAGATACGGCGCCGCGAGGCAGCCGCCGGCGGTCGCGATCGGCCCGCGCGCGTGGAACGGCGCGTCCTGCACGCGCACGCCGGCCTCGATCAGCCACGGCTTGGTGGTCAGGTCGGTGCACGCCGGCATGTCGGCCAGCAAGCCGAGCCGCGCCAGCAGCAGCGCGCCCGAGCACTGCGCGCCGATCAGCTGGCGCACCGGGTCGAGCTGCAGGCGGTCGAGCAGCGCACCGCTGGTGCCCATGCTGTCGGCGATCGCGCGGGTGTAGATGCCGCTGCCGAACAGCACCGCGTCGGCCTCGTTGGCGAACTCGAGCGGGCGCTGCGCCTGCACCGTGACGCCGTTCATCGACGTGACGTGCGCGCTCGGGCTCGCGATCTCGGCCTTCCAGCCGTGCGCGCCGAGCCGGTTCAGCAGCCCGAGCGCGATGAACGAGTCGAGCTCGTTGAAGCCGTCGAACGTGACGATCGCGATGCGCATGCGCGCGGCCGCCGGCCTACTCTTCCAGCAGGCTGCGCAGCATCCACGCGGTCTGCTCGTGCACCGTCAGGCGCTGCGTCAGCAGATCGGCGGTCGGCTCGTCGCCGGCCTTGTCGGCGAGCGGGAAGATGCCGCGCGCGGTGCGCGCCACCGCCTCGTGGCCTTCGACCAGGATGCGCACCATCTCGAGCGCCTTCGGCGGCGACGCGGGCGCGTCCTTGATCGACGCGAGCGCGCCGAACTGCGCATACGAGCCCGGCGCCGCATGGCCGAGCGAGCGGATGCGCTCGGCCACCGGATCGACCGCGTTCCACAGCTCGGTGTACTGCGTCATGAACATCAGGTGCAGTGTGTTGAACATCGGCCCCGTCACGTTCCAGTGGAAGTTGTGGGTCGTCAGGTACAGCGTGTACGTGTCGGCCAGCAGCTTCGACAGCCCGCCGGCGATCGACGCGCGATCGGCCTCGCTGATGCCGATGTTGATGTGCGAGCCGCGCGCCACGGTGGCGGGCTTCTTCTCCTTCTTGGCCATCGAGAACTCCTGGGGCGACAGATGACGCAACTGTAGCGAAGCCGCGCCATCCGTCGCAGCGCGATCACGCAAGGTCGTAGCGGTCGAGGGTCATCACCTTGTTCCAGGCGGCGACGAAGTCGCGCACGAACACGCCCTGCGAGTCGCTGCTGGCATAGACCTCGGCCAGCGCCCGCAGTTGCGAGTTCGAGCCGAACAGCAGGTCCACCACCGTGCCGGTGAGCTTGAGCTCGCCGGTCTGGCGGTCGCGCCCTTCGAGCACGAACTCGGCGTCGGCCGACTTCTGCCACTTCGTGTTCATGTCGAGCAAGTTGACGAAGAAGTCGTTGGTCAGCTCGTCGGTGCGCTCGGTGAAGACGCCGTGCTTGGCCTTCCCGACGTTCGCGCCCAGCGAACGCAGGCCGCCGATCAGCACCGTCATCTCGGGCGCCGTCAGCGTCAGCAGGTTCGCCTTGTCGATCAGCAGCTCGGCCACCAGGGCCTCGTGCCCCTCGCGGACGTAGTTGCGGAAGCCGTCGGCCACCGGCTCCAGTGGTGCGAACGAGGCGGCGTCGGTCTGCGCCTGCGAGGCGTCGGTGCGGCCCGGCGCGAACGGCACCGTCACGGCGTGACCGGCCTGCTTCGCGGCCGCTTCGACCGCGGCGCAGCCGCCGAGCACGATCAGGTCGGCCAGCGAGATCTTCTTGCCGCCGCGCTGCGCGGCGTTGAAATCCTCCTGCACGGCCCCGAGCGTCGACAGCACCTCGCCGAGTTCGGCCGGCTGGTTGACTTCCCAGTCCTTCTGCGGCGCGAGGCGGATGCGCGCGCCGTTGGCGCCGCCGCGTTTGTCGCTGCCGCGGAAGGTCGAGGCCGAGGCCCACGCGGTCGTGACGAGCTGCGGGATCGTCAGGCCCGACGCGAGCAGCTTTGCCTTCAGCGCGGCCACGTCCTGCGCATCGACCAGCGGGTGATCGACGGCCGGCACCGGGTCTTGCCACAGCAGCGCCTCCTTCGGCACCAGCGGGCCGAGGTAGCGCGCGATCGGGCCCATGTCGCGGTGCGTCAGCTTGAACCAGGCGCGCGCGAACGCGTCGGCAAACTCCTGCGGGTTGTGCATGTAGCGGCGCGCGATCTTCTCGTAGACCGGGTCCATGCGCAGCGCCATGTCGGCCGTCGTCATCATCGGCGCGTGGCGCTTGCGGGGATCGTGCGCATCGGGCACGGTGCCGTCGCCGCTGGTGCCGACCGGCTTCCACTGGTGCGCGCCGGCCGGGCTCTTGGTCAGCTCCCATTCGTAGCCGAACAGGTTCTCGAAGTAGCCGTTGTCCCACTTCGTCGGGTTGCTGGTCCACGCCCCCTCGATGCCGCTGGTGAACGCGTGCAGGCCGTGGCCGGTCTCGAAGCTGTTGATCCAGCCCAGGCCCACGTGCTCGACGCCGGCGCGCTCGGGCTCGACACCGATGTGCTTCGCATCGACCGCGCCGTGGGACTTGCCGAAGGTGTGGCCGCCGGCGGCGAGCGCGACGGTCTCTTCGTCGTTCATCGCCATGCGGGCGAAGGTCTCGCGGATGTCGCGCGCCGAGCCGAGCGGGTCGGGTTGGCCGTTCGGGCCTTCGGGGTTCACGTAGATCAGGCCCATCTGCACCGCGGCGAGCGGCTGCGCGAGTTCACGATCGCCGCTGTAGCGCTGGTCGCCGAGCCAGGTGGTCTCGGAGCCCCAGTTGATCTCCGCCGGTTCCCAGACGTCCGGGCGGCCGCCGCCGAAACCGAAGGTCTTGAAGCCCATCGACTCGAGCGCGACGTTGCCGGTCAGGATGAACAGGTCGGCCCACGACAGCTTGCGGCCGTACTTGGCCTTGATCGGCCAGAGCAGCCGGCGCGCCTTGTCGAGGTTGCCGTTGTCGGGCCAGCTGTTGAGCGGCGCGAAGCGCTGCTCGCCGCTGCCGCTGCCGCCGCGCCCGTCCGACGTGCGGTACGTGCCCGCGGCATGCCACGCCATCCGGATGAAGAACGGGCCGTAGTGGCCGTAGTCGGCCGGCCACCAGGGCTGCGAGTCGGTCATCAGCGCGTGCAGATCCTGGATCACCGCGTCCAGGTCGAGGGTCTTGAACTCGGCGGCGTAGTCGAAGTCGGGGTCCATCGGGTTCGACAGCGCGGACTGCTGGTGCAGGACCTTGAGGTTCAGCGCTTCGGGCCACCACGCCGCATTCGGCGTGCCGCGCGCCACCGGCTTCTTGGCGGCGCCACCGGTCACCGGGCACTTGGGTTCGTCGGACATGCGGTTCTCCTGAGGGTTGCTGCGATTCGATCGAGTCTAGGGACGTCGAATAGCCCATGCAAATTGACATCTTCTATTCGATAGATAGGCGCGATGGCGTGCCGCCCTCGACTTCAGCCCGGTCGGCGCGGCCAAGGTGCTGCGCGAGCGCGACGCCGCAGGTGTCCGCTCGTAAGGCGTGGCGTCGGACGCGACGCCGCCCGTCGCTAGGAGCGGATCGGTTTCGCGCCGCCCTCTGAAAGATCCGAGCCGTTCGGTGCGACCCTGTCAATGCGCTGCGGCAAACCGTGGCGCTGCTCAACACACCGCCTCAGGAGACACCCCATGAACAAGATTCTCAACAGCCTCGTCTGCATGACCTTCGCCAGCGTCGCCGGCGTCGCCCTCGCGCAAGACGCAATGCCCAAGGAAGGCGCGATGGTCAAGAAGGACGCGCCGATGATGAAGAAGGACGTGAACGCCCAGGACTGCAAGGACCACATGGCCGCGCACCCCGCCGCCAAGAAGGACCCGGAAGCAATGAAGATGGACAAGCAGTGCGCCGAGCTGATGAAGAAGGGCGCCGATCCGACCAAGAACGACATGGCGCCGGCCACGCCGATGAAGAAGTAGCCGGCGCCCAGCGGCTCACGAAAGCCGCTTGACCCCCGGCAACGCGCACGCGTAGATCGCGTTGCGCAGCGCCGCGATCGCCTCGTAGCGCGTGAACGTGCGGCGCCACGCGAGCACCACGCGGCGCGTCGGCGCGGGGCGCGTGAACGGGATGTACTTGATGTGCTGCTGCGGCTCGTCGGGCACGCTGAGTTGCGGCACCACCGTGACACCCATGCCCGACGAGACCATGTACTTGATGGTCTCGAGCGACGAGCCCTCGAAGCTCTTGCGGATGCCGATCTCCTTGTCGCTGCCGGCGGCGGTGACGGTGAAGCGCGCGTACTCGGGGCAGACCTCGAGCACGTGGTCGCGGAAGCAGTGGCCGGTGCCGAGCAGCAGCATCGTCTCGCTCTTCAGCTCGTCGGTCGACATGCTGCGCCGGCGCGCCAGCGGGTGCGTCTTCGGCACCGCGGCGACGAACGGCTCGTCGTAGAGCGGCGCCACCGCCAGGCCGGTGTCGGGGAACGGCTCGGCCATGATCGCGCAGTCGAGGTCGCCGGTGCGCAGCATCTCGAGCAGCTTGACGGTGAAGTTCTCCTGCAGCACCAGCGGCATCTGCGGCACCAGCTCGATCGCGTGGCGCACCAGATCGGGCAGCAGGTACGGGCCGATCGTGTAGATCACGCCGAGGCGCAGCGGGCCCGAGACCGGATCCTTGCCGCGCTTGGCGATCTCCTTGATCGCCGCCGCCTGCTCGAGCACCGACTGCGCCTGGCGCACGATCTCCTCGCCGAGCGGCGTGACGGTGACCTCGTTGGTGCCGCGCTCGAAGATCTTCACGTCGAGCTCTTCCTCGAGCTTCTTGATCGACACGCTCAGCGTCGGCTGCGACACGAAGCACGCCTCGGCCGCGCGCCCGAAGTGATGCTCGCGGGCGACGGCGACGATGTAGCGGAGTTCGGTGAGCGTCATCAGCCGATTCTGTCGGCAATTCAAGCCTTGAGGTAGTCGGAGCGCCCCCCGAGCCAGCGCACCACGTGCGCCGCCGCGGCTGCCGGATGCTGCGCGAGCAGGCGCGGTGCCGCGGCGCGCGCGGCCTCGACCAGCGCCTCGTCGAGCGCGAGGTCGGCGAAGCGCAACAGCGGTGCGCCCGACTGGCGCGCGCCAAGGAATTCGCCCGGGCCGCGGATGTCGAGGTCGCGGCGCGCGATCTCGAAGCCGTCGCCGGTCTCGAGCATCGCCTTCAGGCGCGCCTTCGCGGCGTCCGACAGCGGCCCGGCGTACAGCAGCACGCAGGTGCTCGCCGCGCTGCCGCGGCCGACGCGCCCGCGCAACTGGTGCAGCTGCGAGAGGCCGAAACGCTCGGCGTGCTCGATCACCATCAGCGACGCGTTCGGCACGTCGACGCCGACCTCGACGACCGTCGTCGCGACCAGCACCGCGAGCGTGCCGGCCGTGAACTGCGCCATCACCGCCGCCTTCTCGCTCGCCTTCATGCGGCCGTGCAGCAGCCCGACCGCGCGGCCCGGCAGCGCTTCGCCGAGCTGGCGATGCGCCTCGGTCGCGTTCTGCAGGTCGAGCGTTTCCGATTCCTCGATCAGCGGGCAGACCCAGTAGACCTGCTGGCCCTCGGCCACCGCGTCGCGGATGCGCGCGACCACCGCGTCGCGCTTCGTGTCGGCGAAGAGCTTCGTGACGATCGGCGTGCGGCCCGGCGGCAGCGCGTCGATCGTGCTGACGTCAAGGTCGGCGAACAGCGTCATCGCGAGCGTGCGCGGGATCGGCGTGGCGCTCATCATGAGCAGGTGCGGTTCCAGCTGCGCTGGAACCGCACCCTCAGGTGCCGGCTTGACGCCCGCCCCCTCCCCGTCCCTCCCCCTCACGGGGGAGGGCCCAGCTTGATGGACGAGCTTGTCGCGGTCCTCGGATTGCGCGACAAGTTTGTCGCGCAAGGCCAAGCGTTGCGCCACGCCGAACCGATGCTGCTCGTCGACGATCGCCAGGCCCAGCCGCGCGAAGCGCACCTGCTCCTGGATCACCGCGTGCGTGCCGACCACCAGCGCCGCTTCGCCGCTTTCGACCTGCGCCAGCATCGCCGCGCGCGCCTTGCCCTTGCGGCTGCCGGTGAGCCACGCCACCGTGATGCCGAGCGGCTCGAGCCAGCCGACCAGCTTGCGCAGGTGCTGCTCGGCGAGGATCTCGGTCGGCGCCATCAGTGCGCATTGCCAGCCGTCGGCGATCGCAATCGCGGCCGCCAGCGCGGCGACGACGGTCTTGCCCGAGCCGACATCGCCCTGCAGCAGCCGGTGCATCGGCACCGCGCGAGTCAGGTCGCGCGCGATCTCGTCGACGACGCGGCGCTGCGCCGCGGTCAGCACGAACGGCAGCGCGCCGAGCAGCCGCTCTTGCAGCGCGCCGGGGCGCGCCTCGAACGCCGGCGCGCGCTGGCGCTCACGCGCGCGCTTGGCCTCGAGCTGCGACAGCTGCTGCGCGAGCAGCTCCTCGAACTTCAGGCGCTGCCAGGCCGGGTGGCTGCGGTCTTCGAGCGTCGCGATGCCGACGTTCGGCGCCGGGTGGTGCAGGAACAGCAGCGCGTCGCGCAGGCTCGGCAGCCCGGCCGGCACGATCTCGGCCGGCAGCAGCTCGGCGAGGTCGACGCGCGCGAGCGCCGCGTCCATCGCCTTGCGCAGGTAGGCCTGCGGCAGCTGCGCGCTGGTCGGGTAGACCGGCGTCAGCGCGCTCGGCAGCGGCGCGCCCTCGGCCACGGCCCGCGTCACCGGGTGCACCATCTCCAGGCCGAAGAAGCCGCCGCGCGCCTCGCCGCGCACGCGCACGCGCACGCCCGGCGCGAGCGCCTTCTGCTGCGACGGGTAGAAGTGCAGGAAGCGCAGCGTCAGCACTCCTTCACCACCGCGGCCGCTCGCATCGTCGATGCGCACGACGAGCTGGCGCCGCGCGCGCCGCTGCACCTCGCTCGCGCGCACCACGCCCTCGACCTGCGCGACCACACCGTCACGCAGGCTCGCGATCGGCACGAGCCGGGTCTCGTCCTCGTAGCGGATCGGCAGGTGCAGCGCGAAGTCGATCGGGCGCACCAGGCCGAGCTTGTCGAGCGCCCGCTGCGGCCCCGAGCGGGCGGTGCCGGCGGGTGTCATGGGAGAATTCTGCCTTCCTTCCCTGTTGGAACGGGCCGGTCCAGCCCTCAACCGATGCACCCCTCGCACACGCTGAGCGACTTCGACTTCGCTCTGCCCCCCGAGCTGATCGCGCAGCACCCGGCCGCCGAGCGCAGCGCCTCGCGGCTGCTCGACGCGAGCGGTCCCGCGCCGGTCGACCGCGTCTTCCGCGAGCTGCCGGGCCTGCTCGATCCGGGCGACCTGCTGGTCTTCAACGACACGCGCGTGATCCGGGCGCGCCTCTTCGGCACCAAGGCGAGCGGCGGCGCGGTCGAGGCGCTGGTCGAGCGCGTGCTGGGCGGCGACGAGGTGCTCGCGCACCTGCGCGCGAGCAAGACGCCGAAGGCCGGCAGCACGATCCGCTTCGCCGATGCGTTCGACGCCGAGGTGCTCGGCCGCGGCGGCCCCGGCGACGCCCTCTTCCGGCTGCGCTTCCCCGCCGCGCCGCTCGCGCTGCTCGAACGCCATGGCCACGTGCCGCTGCCGCCGTACATCACGCATGCCGACAGCGCCGACGACGCGGCGCGCTACCAGACGGTGTTCGCCGCCAAGCCGGGCGCGGTGGCGGCGCCGACCGCGGCGCTGCACTTCGACGCCGCCGTGCTCGCCGCACTCGAAGCGCGCGGCGTCGCGAGCGCGGCGCTGACGCTGCACGTCGGCGCCGGCACCTTTCAGCCGGTGCGCAGCGAGAACCTGGCCGAGCACACGATGCACACCGAGTGGTTCGACGTGCCGGACGCGACCGTCGCCGCGATCGAGCGCACGCGCGCCGCCGGCGGGCGCATCGTCGCGGTTGGCACGACCACCTTGCGCGCGCTCGAATCGGCGGCCGCGCTTTCGGGCAACAGCGGCACGCTGCGCGCGGGCAGCGGCGAGACCGACATCTTCATCACGCCGGGCTTCGAGTTCCGCGTGGTCGACCGGCTCGTCACCAACTTCCACCTGCCGAAGAGCACGCTGCTGATGCTGGTCAGCGCGTTCGCCGGCC
>DATMIN010000125.1:0-2666 GCA_035554275.1 Burkholderiaceae bacterium | reverse complement strand
GGCCGAGCACAAGCGGCTCGCGAACGGCCAGTCGCTGCTCGACGCGGCGCGCAGCGCGCTCGACGCGCTCGCCGACGCCGACGACAGCGCGCAGGCGCAGACCGGCCGCGCGCTGCATGCGCTCGACGGCGTGGCCGCGTTCGATGCGCGGCTCGCCGCGACGATCGAGGTGCTGCAGGGCGCGCAGGCGCAATTGCAGGACGCCGCGCACACGCTCGCCGGCTACCTGAACCACACCGATCTCGACCCCGATCGCCTGCAGTCGCTCGACGAGCGGCTGTCGGCGTGGATGAGCCTCGCGCGCCGCTACCGCCGCCCGCCCGCCGAGCTGCCCGCGCTGCTCGCGCAGTGGAAGGACGAGCTGCACGCGCTCGACGCAGCGGCCGATCTCGACGCGCTGCAGCGCGTCGTCGACGACGCGCTCGCGAGCTACGAGCGCGAGGCCAGGCGCGTCTCGACCGCGCGCCGCGCCGGCGCGCCGAAGCTCGGCGCCGCGGTCACGCAGGCGATGCAGCAGCTCGGCATGGCCGGCGGCCGCTTCGAGGTCGCGCTCGCGGCGCAGGAGGCGCCGCAATCGTTCGGCCGCGAGTCGGCCGAGTTCCTCGTCGCCGGCCACGCCGGCAGCACGCCGCGGCCGCTCGCGAAGGTGGCCTCAGGCGGCGAGCTGTCGCGCATCGCGCTCGCGATCGCGGTCACCGCGAGCCGGCCCGCGGCGGGCGCGGGCGAGGCACGCGCCGCGACGCTGATCTTCGACGAGATCGACGCCGGCGTCGGCGGCGCGGTGGCCGAGACCGTCGGCCGGCTGATGAAGCAGCTCGGGCGCGAGCGCCAGGTGCTCGCGGTCACGCACCTGCCGCAGGTCGCGGCCTGCGCCGACCGGCACTTCGTCGTCTCGAAGCGGCTGCGCGACGGCGTGACGCTGAGCGCGGTCGACGCGGTCGGCGGCGAAGGCCGCGTCGCCGAGGTGGCGCGCATGCTCGGCGGCGAACGGCTCTCGAACACCAGCCTCGCGCACGCGCAGGAGATGCTCGCCGGCGGCGGCGAGCCGGCGCCCGCGCCGCGGAGCCGCAAGCGGCCATGAACGACGCCGCCGCGCCGACGCCTGACGCACTGCCCTCGCTGCGCGAGGTCGAAGGGCCACGCGGCACGCCCTCGCTGCGCGAGGTCGAAGGGCCACGCGGCACGCCCTCGCTGCGCGAGGTCGTGTTGGTCACCGGCATCTCGGGCTCGGGCAAGTCGGTCGCGCTGCACGCGCTCGAAGATGCCGGCTTCTTCTGCGTCGACAACCTGCCGCCCGAACTGCTGCGCGACTTCCTGCGCCTCGAGCACGACCGGCCCGACCGGCGCCTCGCGATCGCCGTCGACGTGCGCAGCGCCGGCTCGCTGCCGCACCTGCTGCCGCTGATCCAGCAGCTGCGCACCGAGGGCGTCGCGATCCAGGTCGTGTTCCTCGACGCGAGCACCGACGCGCTGGTGCGGCGCTTCTCCGAGACGCGCCGGCCGCACCCGCTGTCGGCCGAGACCCACGGCGAGCCGCCGGCGGCGGCGTTGACCGACGCGATCGAGCTCGAGCGCGAGCTGCTCGCCGAGCTGCGCGAGGTCGCGAGCGTGCTCGACACCAGCCAGCTGCGCACCGCGCAACTGCGCGCCTGGATCCGCGACATGGTGCGCGCCGGCGGCAACCGGCTCACGCTGGTGTTCGAGAGCTTCGCGTTCAAGAACGGCGTGCCGCTCGATGCCGACTACGTGTTCGACGTGCGCGTGCTGCCGAACCCGCACTACGTGCGCGAGCTGCGCCCGCTCGACGGCCGCGACGCGGCGGTGGCCGAGTACCTGCGCGCGCAGCCCGAGGTCGGCGAGATGCTCGGCCAGATCGAGGCGTTCATCGCGCGCTGGCTGCCGGCGTTCGAGAGCGACCAGCGCAGCTACCTCACGGTCGCGATCGGTTGCACCGGCGGCCAGCACCGCTCGGTGTACTTCGCGCACACGCTGGCCGAGCGCTTCCGCGCCCGCTCGGCCACGCTGGTGCGGCACCGCGAGCTCGACGCGCGCTAGCGCATTCGAGTCAGACGCGCGAGTGCGCGTCGGCGACGAGCAGCCTGCGCAGCGGCGCCGGCAGGCCGGCGGCCAGGGCCGCGTCGGCGCCGAACCAGCGGCCGCTCGGCCAGTGCGCGGTCAACGCATCGCGGCGTGCCGCGCCGAGGCGATCGGGCAGGCGCCAGCGCACCGGGTGCAGCGTCCAGTCGAGGTGCGTCAGCGTGTGCGTGAAGCTCGGCAGCGCCTCGCCTTGCCCCGGCCAGGCATCGCTCGCCAAGGCGAACGCGGCCGCCGAGTCGAACTCGGGCAGGCTCCACAACCCCGCCCACACGCCCTGCGCCGGGCGCTGCATCAGCCAGCTCTCGTCGCGCCACTGCAACCACAGCCACACATGCTCGCGCCGGCCGCGCTTGAGCTTTCGCGTCTTGACGGGGTAGCGCTCCTGCGAGCCCTGGCGTGCCGCCACGCAGTCGGCCTGCACGGGGCACAGCAGGCAGTGCGGCGAACGCGCAAGGCACAGCGTCGCGCCCAGGTCCATCAGGCCCTGCGTGTAGGCCTCGATGCCTTCGGGCGGCAGCAGGCGCGTGGCCTCGTCCCACAGCTTGCGCTCGTTGGTCTGCACGGCCAGG
>DATMIN010000124.1:0-13216 GCA_035554275.1 Burkholderiaceae bacterium | reverse complement strand
CACGTGCAGGCCGCGTTCTCGCAGCAGGGCCTGGCGGTGTTCGCGAGCGAATCGCAGGCGCTCGAAGGGCTACGCTCGCATGCGCTGCACTGCCATGCGCTGCACTCCCGGGCGCTGGCCAACTGATCCACCCACACGGAGCAATTTTTCGATGGCCACCCCAGGCATGCTCGACGGCAAGACCGTCATCGTCACCGGTGCGGGCGGCGGCATCGGCCGCGCCATCGCGCTGGCCTGCGCGGCGCAGGGCGCGAACGTCGTCGTCAACGACATCGGCGCCTCGCTCAGCGGCGAGGGCGGCAGCGTCGCGCCGGGTCAGGCGGTCGTCGACGAGATCACCGCTGCCGGCGGGCGCGCCGTCGCCAACGGCGACAGCGTGGCCGATCCGAGTGCGGCCGAGCGCATCGTGCAGTGCGCGCTCGACCACTTCGGCCGGGTCGATGTGCTGGTCAACAACGCCGGCATCCTGCGCGACCGCATGTTCCACAAGATGAGCGTCGACGAATGGCGTGCGGTGCTGCAGGTGCATCTGGACGGCGCCTTCTTTACCTCGCGCGCGATCGTGCCGCACCTGAAGGAGCAGGGCTCGGGCAGCCTGATCCACATGACCTCGACCTCGGGGCTGGTCGGCAACCTCGGCCAGGCCAACTACTCGGCCGCCAAGCTCGGCGTGACCGCGCTGTCGAAGTCGATCGCGCTCGACCTGCAGCGTTTCAACGTGCGCTCGAACTGCATCGCGCCGTTCGCGTGGAGCCGCATGACGAGTTCGATCCCGACCGACACGCCCGAGGCCCAGGCGCGCGTCGCCAAGCTGCAGCAGATGACCCCGGCGAAGATCGCGCCGCTGGCCGTCTACCTCGCGAGCGACGCCGGCATCGAGGTGAACGGCCAGGTCTTCGCGGTGCGCAACAACGAGATCTTCGTGATGAGCCAGCCGCGCCCGCTGCGCTCGGTGCATCGCGGCGAGGGCTGGACGCCGCAGACCGTGGCCGAGCATGCGATGCCTGCGCTGAAGGCCTCGCTCGTGCCGCTCGACCGCTCCGGCGACGTGTTCAGCTGGGATCCGGTGTGATGCCGCCCACCATGAAAGAGGCCGCGATCGTCTCGTTCGCCCGCACGCCGATCGGCAAGGCCTTTCGCGGCGCGCTGAACCTCACGCACGGCGGCACGATGGGCGGCCATGTGGTGCGGCACGCGGTCGCGCGCGCCGGCGTCGCGCCCGACGAGGTCGACGACGTGTTGATGGGCTGCGCATTTCCCGAAGGCGCGAACGGCTCGAACATCGGGCGCATCAGCGCGTTGGCCGGCGGTCTGCCGGACAGCGTCGCCGGCGCCACGGTGAACCGCTTCTGCGCCTCGGGCCTGCAGGCGATCGCGCAGGCGGCGCAGGCGATCCAGGTCGGCGCGATCGACATCGCGGTGGCCGGCGGCACCGAGTCGGTCAGCTGCGTGCGCGAGCACACCAACCGACACCTGCGCGAAGAGCCGTGGCTCGCGGCGCATGCGCCGCAGGTCTACATGCCGATGATCGAGACCGCCGAGGTCGTGGCCAGGCGCTACGCCATCGCGCGCGAGCGCCAGGACGCGTATGCGGCGCGCAGCCAGCAGTGCTGGGCCGCGGCGCATGACGCCGGCCGCTTCGATGCCGAAGTCGTACCGCTCGAGACGACGATGCAGCGCAGCGACCGCGACGGCAACACCTCGGTCGAAGCCGCGACGATCGGCCGCGACGAGGGCGCGCGGCCCGGCACGAGCGTCGAGACGCTGGCGGCGCTGAAGCCCGTGCTCGACGGCGGCAGCGTCACCGCGGGCAACGCGAGCCAGCTCTCCGACGGTGCGGCCGCCTGCGTGCTGATGAGCACCGAGGCCGCTGCGCACCGCGGTGCGCCGGTGCTGGGCTGGTTCCGCGGCTTCGCGGTCGCCGGCTGCGCGCCCGACGAGATGGGCATCGGCCCGGTGTTCGCGGTGCCGCGGCTGCTGCAGCGTGCCGGCCTGCGCATCGACGACATCGGCCTGTGGGAACTCAACGAGGCCTTCGCGGTGCAGGTGCTGTACTGCGCCGACCGCCTCGGCATCCCCGACGACCGCCTCAACGTCGACGGCGGCGCGATCACGATGGGCCACCCGTTCGGCATGTCGGGCGCGCGCATGGCCGGCCACGCACTGCTCGAAGGCCGGCGCCGCGGCGTGCGCTTCGTCGTCGTCACGATGTGCGTCGGCGGCGGCATGGGCGCGGCCGGGCTGTTCGAAGTCGCACTCGACGCAGCGCGAGGGTGAGCATGGTGATGGACGCCCTGCCGCGCACGGCGCCTGCCTCGCTGGCGGCGGAGGCGCCGGCGCTGATGGCGCTGCGCGGCGTGTCGATCCGCTTCGGCGGCGTGGTGGCGTTGTCCGAGGTGTCGTTCGACATCCGCCGCGGCGAGATCCTCGGCCTGATCGGGCCGAACGGCGCCGGCAAGACCACGCTGTTCAACTGCCTGAGCCGGCTCTACACGCCCAGCGCCGGCGAGCTGCTGTTCGACGGCCGCTCGATCCTGCGCGAGCGCGCGCATCGGCTCGCGCGGCTCGGCATTGCACGCACCTTCCAGAATCTCGCGCTGTTCCGGCCGCTGTCGGTGCGCGACAACGTGCGCATCGGCGCGCACACGCGCGTCGCCACCGATTTCGTGATGGACCTGCTGGGCCTGCCGGTCGCGCGCCGGCGCCAGGCCGAGATCGACGCGATCGCGGCCGAGCTGATCGCGCGGCTCGATCTGGCGAGCGTGGCCGAGCGGCCGGTCGGCGAGCTCTCGTTCGGCGTGCAGAAGCGCGTCGAACTCGCGCGCGCGCTCGCGGCGAAGCCGAAGCTGCTGCTGCTCGACGAGCCCGCCGGTGGCCTCAACCACGCCGACGTGGCCGAGCTCGGGCGCCTGATCCGGCGCATCCGCGACGAATGGCAAGTGACCGTGCTGCTGGTCGAGCACCACATGGGCATGGTGATGTCGACGGCCGACCGCGTGGTCGCGCTGAACTTCGGCCGCAAGATCGCCGAGGGCACGCCGGCCGAGATCCAGCGCGACCCGGCGGTGATCGCGGCCTACCTCGGTGACGGCAAGAAGGATCGTCGAAGGAAGGCCGCGTGATGCTGCTCGAAGTCTCCGCACTGCAGGCCTTCTACGGCGCCACGCCCGCGCTGCACGACGTGGCCTTCGAGCTCGCCGAAGGGGGCGTGACGACGCTGCTGGGCGCCAACGGTGCCGGCAAGACGACGGTGCTGCGCGCGCTCTGCGGCACGATCACTCGGCGCGGCAGGGTGCGCTTCGCCGGGCAGCGCATCGACGCGATGGCGACCGAAGACATCGTCCGCCTCGGCCTCGCGCACGTGCCCGAAGGGCGCGGCACGTTCACGCGGCAGACCGTGGCCGAGAACCTGCAGCTCGGCGCGATGACGCGCCGCGACCGCGCTGCGATCGGCGCCGACATCGAGCGCGTCTACGGCTGGTTCCCGCGGCTGCGCGAGCGGCAGCGGCAGCAGGCCGGCACGCTGTCGGGCGGCGAGCAGCAGATGCTCGCGGTCGGCCGTGCGCTGATGCTGCGGCCGCGCCTGTTGCTGCTCGACGAACCGTCGTTCGGCCTCGCGCCGCTGGTCATCGACGAGCTGTTCGAGATCTTGCGCCAGGTCCGCGCCGAGACCGGCGTCGCGATGCTGATCGTCGAGCAGAACGCCGCACAGGCGCTGGACTTCGCCGACAGCGCCTACCTGCTCGAGACCGGCCGCGTCGTGATGTCGGGCAGCGCCGACGACTTCCTCGACAACGCCGACGTGCAACGCTCCTACCTCGGGGTCTGACCGATGACATCCGTGCTCCAACAAGTCGTTCAGCAGGTGGTGGCCGGCGTGGCCAGCGGCAGCATCTACGCCTGCATCGCGCTGGCGATCGTGATGATCCACCAGGCCATCGACCATGTGAACTTCGCGCAGGGCGAGATGGCGATGTTCTCGACCTACCTCGCGTGGCAGGGCCTGCAATGGGGCTGGCCGTTCCCGCTGTGTTTCGTGGTCGCGGTGGCGTTGTCGGTCGCGCTCGGCATGGCGCTGGACCGGCTCGTGTTCCGGCCGCTGCACGCGGCGCCGGCGCTGAGCCAGATCGTCGCGTTCATCGCGCTGTATGCGCTGTTCAACAGCCTGGCCGGTTTCATCTGGACCACCGAGGTGCGCGAGTTCCCGAGCCCGTTCGGCAACAAGCCGTTGTTCGGCAGCGGCCTGATCAGCGCGCACCAGGCCGGCATGATCGGTGTCACGCTGCTGGTGCTGGCAGGGCTGGTGCTGTTCTTCCGCGCGACGCGGGTCGGGCTGGCGATGCGCGCCGCCGCCGCGAACCCCGAGTCGGCACGGCTGGTGGGCATCCGCGTCGGCTGGATGATGGCGCTGGGTTGGGGCATGGCGGCCGGCATCGGCGCCGTCGCCGGCATGCTGATCGCGCCGGTGGTCTTCCTCGAGCCGCACATGATGGGCGGCGTGCTGCTGTACGGCTTGGCGGCTGCTGTGGTGGGTGGGCTGACCAGCCCCGCCGGCGCAGTGGTCGGCGGCGTGCTGGTGGGCATCGTCGAGAACCTCGCCGGCACGTTCATCCCGGTCGTGGGCAGCGAGCTGAAACTGCCGATCGCGCTGTTCGTGATCGTCGCGGTGCTGGCGGTCAAGCCGAGCGGGTTGTTCGGCCGGCGCGTGGTGTTTCGGGTCTGATGCCATGGCACACCTCGCCGTCTCTTCACGTCTGCGCCTGTTGCTGCCCCTGGGTGCGGCGCTGGCATTTGCCGTGCCCTGGGTCGCGTCGAACTTCGTGCTGTTCCAGCTGACGCTGGTGCTGGTGTATGCCATCGCGATCCTCGGGCTGAACCTGCTCACCGGCTTCAACGGCCAGGTGTCGCTCGGCCACAGTGCGTTCTTCGCGCTCGGGGCATATACCGCGGCGATCCTGATCGACCAGGCGCATTGGCCGTACTGGGCGACGCTGCCGGTCGCCGCGCTGCTGTGCTTCGCGTTCGGCTTTCTGTTCGGCCTGCCGGCGCTGCGGCTGCAGGGCTCGTACCTGGCGCTGGCGACCTTCGCGCTCGCGGTGACGATGCCGCAGCTGCTGAAGTTCTCGCGCCTCGAGGCGCTGACCGGCGGCGTGCAGGGCATCTCGCTGAACAAGCCGTCGGCGCCGGCGGGCTTGCCGACGTGGTTGACCATCAACGCGGACCAGTGGCTGTACTGCTTCGTGCTGGCGGTCGCGCTGCTGGCCGCCGCCGGTGCCGTGCAGCTGATGCGCAGCCGCAGCGGCCGCGCGCTGATGGCGATCCGCGACCATTCGATCGCCGCCACCGCGATGGGCATCGACGTGTCCGCGTACAAGTCGCTGACCTTCGGCCTGAGCGCGCTCTACACCGGTGTGGCCGGTGCGCTCGGCGCGATCGTGGTGCAGTACGTCGCGCCCGACAGCTACACCGTGCTGTTCTCGATCGCGCTGCTGGTCGGCCTGGTGGTCGGCGGCGTCGGCAGCATCCCCGGCGCGCTGATCGGCGGGCTGTTCATCCTCTACGTCCCGAATGTCGCCGAGAAGGTCTCGAAGAGCCTGGCCGGCGGCATCTACGCGCTGATCCTGCTGCTCGTGGTCTACCTGATGCCGCTGGGCATCGCGGGCGCGCTGAAGCGCTGGCCCGCGCTGCGTTTCAAACGACACCCCCAAGAAGGAGACTGACATGACAAGGTTCACCCGTCGTTCGCTCGGAGGGCTCGCACTCGGGGCCTGCGTGGCCGCCGCCCCGGCATGGGCTGCCAAGGAATACAGCGCCGGTGCCAGCGACACCGAGATCCGCATCGGCAACACGGTGCCGTACTCGGGCCCGCTGTCGGTCTACGGCGTGATCGGCCGCACCGAGGCGGCCTACTTCAAGAAGCTCAACGACGAGGGCGGCATCAATGGCCGCAAGGTGACCTTCATCTCCTACGACGATGCCTACAGCCCGCCCAAGGCGCTGGAGCAGGTGCGCAAGCTGGTCGAGAGCGACGAGGTGCTCGCGATGTTCTCGATGGTCGGCTCGCCGAGCAATGCCGCGGTGATGAAGTACATGAACGCGAAGAAGGTGCCGCAGCTGTTCGCGGCCAGCGGCGCGGCCAAGTTCTCCGACCCGCAGGGCGCGCCGTGGACGATGGCCTGGATTCCGAGCTATCGCGCCGAGGCCCGCACCTATGTGCAGAACATTCTCGCGACCAACCCGAAGGCGAAGATCGGCATCGTGTTCCAGAACGACGACTTCGGGAAGGACTACCTCGCCGGCGTGAAGGAAGGCCTGACGGGAAAGCCGAACGAGCTGGTCGAGGCGCCGTTCGAGACCACCTCGCCGACGCTCGACTCGCAGATCGTCAGCCTGAAGGACTCGGGCGCCGACGCGCTGATCATCGCCGGCATCGGCAAGTTCGCGTCGCAGGCGATCCGCAAGGCGGCCGAGCTCGGCTGGAAGCCGCTGCGCTACGTGACCAACACCGCGATCGCGGTCGACACCGTGCTCAAGCCCGCGGGCCTGGACAACGCCGCCGGTCTGGTCTCGATCGCCTACAAGAAGGACCCCGGCGACCCGACCTGGGCGCAGGACCCGGCGATGAAGGAGTTCTTCGCGTTCATGGACAAGTACCTGCCGGGCGAGCCGAAGAACGACCAGTCGGCCATCGCCTACATGCTGGCCAAGACGCTGGAGCAGGCGCTGCGCCAGTGCGGTGACAACCTCACGCGCGACAACGTGATGAAGCAGGCCGCGAACCTGAAGGACCTGGCGATCCCGTTGCTGTTGCCCGGCATCCTGATCAACACCAGCGCGACCGACTACAGCCCGATCGAGCAACTGCAGACGCAGCGCTTCGACGGTCAGCACTGGAGCCTGTTCGGCACCCTGATCGGTACCGCGAAGTGAACGCGTCGTGCACGATGCGCAGCTGCGCGATGTAGGGATTCCGCGCTGCGCGCGGATGCTTGATGAGGTTTGACGCTATTGGCGCGAGCCGTTTGAGTCTGTGGACTTCTGCTTTCCTGAGATCAAGAACCACGCGCTGACGGCGCTGAGCAGCGCGAGTACGGCAGACAACAGCATCACCCATCGAAATCCGGTGACGAATGAGTGACCGATCGCGTGCTTGAGCTGGGCGTTCACTTCCTCGGGCAGTCCTTCCGGCACTTCGGCGCCCGCCAGCTTCTGGCGTTGGGTCATGATTGTCGAGATGGCCTGCGGTGGTGCGTCGACGCGGCGAATTTCTCGAACCAGACTGGCGTTGAACGCCCAGGCCAGGACGACCCCGAAGATCGCAATGGCGAGCAGACCCGCGGCGCGTGACAGAGCGTTGTTGATGCCGGAGGCTGTTCCTGCCAACGCCGGATCCACGGCGTTCATGACCGTCGTGGTCAGCGGCGCGACGGTGATGCTCATGCCCAGGCCGAGCACGCACACCGCCGGAAAGAACGTCGTCCAATAATTGCTGTCGATGGAAGGTGCCGCGAACAGCGCGAACCCGGCCCCGGCAATCGTGGGCCCCACGACCAGCGGAAGCTTGGAGCCGTACCGCTCGACCAGCGTGCCCGCCCAGGTGGACAGCGCGAACATGATCGCGATGAAAGGCAGCAGCGCCGCGCCCGCGGCCGTGGCGCCGTATCCCTGAACCTGGATGAGGTTCAGTGGCACGAAGAAGAGACCACCCCCGAGCGCGCCGTAGAGCAGCAGGGTGAGCAGGTTGGCGCCGGCGAAGTCGCGCTGCTGGAACAACTGCAGCGGCAGCATGGGGGCCCTCGCGTGCCGCTCCCAGACGACGAAGGTGCCCAGCCCAAGCACGCCGATGGCGCCCGCAACCAGAACGCCTGCGGCTCCCCAACCTCGAGTGGGCGCCTCGATGAGTGCGAAGACGGCGCCGGCGAGGCCGACGGTGGCGAGGATGGCACCCGCGACATCGACCGGATCGCGGCTGGCGGACCCGAGGCTCTCCGGAACCTCGCGCGCGCAGATGGCCAGGAGCAGCGCGCCGATGGGCGCGTTGACGAGGAAGGCCCAGGTCCACGCGTAGTGGTCGACGAGATAGCCGCCGATGACCGGGCCGATCGCGGCCGTGATCCCGCTGAACGCCGACCACGTTCCTATGGCGGCACCGCGTTCGGCCTGCGGGAACGCCGCGCTCAACAGCGAGAGGCTGCCGGGAACCAGCAGCGCGGCCCCGACACCTTGCACGGATCGAGCCGCGATGAGGGCGGCCACGCTCGTGGACAAGCCACAGCCGATCGACGCGAGCGTGAACAGTGCGACGCCGATCATGAAGATGCGGCGCCGCCCGAAGTGATCGCCGAGGGAGCCGCCGACCAGCAAGAGGGCGGCGAGGAAGAGGGCGTACGACTCGATGACCCACTGCGCCTCGGACGCCGTGGCGTTCAGTTCGCGCTGTATCGCCGGCAGCGCCACATTGACGACGGTGCCGTCGATGAAGGCCATGCTCGAGCCGAGGATTGCGGCGACGAGCGTCCAGCGCGCCGCGGCAGCCGAGTGCGGGACCGCGGGCGTTCCGTGCAGGATGGCGCCCGCATCGCAAGGGGGTTGTCCGATGTGGCTCATGGCGTCTTGTCGCGCTCGCAGGCGATGCCGTACCTCTGCAAGGGCGCCGTTCAAGCCGAAGCGCCCGTGGCCGCCAGATACTGGTGGATCTGCGCGACGGCTGCATCGCCGCACCGGTGAGCACGCACCGTCACGTCGAGGCGGCCGGGGTAGTGCTCGTCGCCGTCGTCGCTGGCGAGCGTGAGTTCGAGTGCGACGAGGTTGATCGCGCGCAGCACGAGCCCGTGGCCGTTGTCCGGCGTGAACTCGAACGCCGCGCGGCCATCGGGCAAACGGCCGTATGGGCGCACCGGAGCCATTCGATCAGACCCAGCCGCCATCGACGATGAAGTCCTGCGCCGTGCACATCGCGCTGTCGTCGGCGGCGAGGAACAGCGCCATGCGCGCGATGTGCTCGGGCAGCAGCGGCCGGTGGATGCACTGGCCGCGCGCGATGTCTTCCTTGCCCCTGTCGTCGAGCCACAGGCGGATCTGCTTCTCGGTCATGACCCAGCCCGGCACCAGCGTGTTGACGCGGATGTTGAACGGCCCGAAGTCGCGCGCGAGGCTGCGCGTCAGGCCCTGCACCGCCGCCTTCGACGTGGTGTAGACCGGCATGCCGCCCTGCTTGAGCTTCCAGCTCACCGAGCCGAAGTTGACGATCGAGCCGCCGCCGCCCGCCTTCATGTCGGCGGCCACGTTCTTCGCGGCGAAGAACTGGTGCTTCAGGTTCACCGCGATGCTGGCGTCCCAGCTTTCGGAGGTGGTCTCGTCGATCGCGTGGCGCCTGTCGTTCGCGGCGTTGTTGAGCAGCACGCTGATCGGGCCGATGCGGTCGCGGATCGCAGCGATCGCACGCTCGAGTGCGGGGATATCGGTCAGGTCGGCGGCGGCGAACACCGGCAGGTGGCGCGCGCCTTCGAGCGTCGCGACAAGGGCCTGACCGGCGGCGGCATCGATGTCGATGAAGCCGACGCGCGCGCCCTGCGCGACGAAGCTGTCGACCAAGGTCGCGCCGATGCCGGTGGCGCCGCCGGTGATCAGCACGGCGCGGTCCTGCAGGCTCGGGTAGTGGGCGAACAACGTCATGCGGGAGCTTGGGAGGAGGTCTACAAGGTCATACAGACTACCAGCAGGTCATCAAGGGGCTCGTGTTGCTGGCGGCCGTGCTGGTTGACGTCTACAACAAGAGAAAGACGTGAACGCCGCCCACGGTCACCGCGACTACCGGCAGCCGCCGCAACGCAAGAGCATGCACGCGCGCATCGTGCGCGACCTCGGCATGCGCATCGTCGCGGGCGAGTTCGTGCCTGGCGGCAGGCTGCCGGCCGAGGCCGCGCTGCTGGCCGACGACGACGTGAGCCGCCCGGTGCTGCGCGAGGCCACGCGCGTGCTGGTCGCCAAAGGCTGGTGCAGTCGCGCCAGCGCGCCGGTGCCACGGCGCGGCCACGCAACGAGTGGGGTGTGCGACTACATCGATGCCGGACACGCCGTGAGCTTGTCGGGCAGCGCGCCGGTCCCGGCCAGACTCAGGCCGATGGCACTCAGGCGCCTGGTCACCAACCTGGTCGACAACGCAGTCAAGTCGCTGGCGGTGCGGAGCTGCTGCTCGAACGGCGGGCGCCGGACGTGCTGGACGTCGTCATTCGAGACTCCGGCCCCGGCATCCCCGAGGACGAACTGGGCGCCGTCATTCAGCCCTTCTACCGCGTCGAGTCGTCACGCAATCGCGACTCGGGCGGCGCCGGGCTGGGCCTTGCCATTGCGCAGGAACTCGCCGACGCACTCGATGCGACCTTGTCTCTGAGCAACCGGCCCACCGGCGGGCTCGAGGCACGGCTGAGCATGCGGTTGACGTGAGCCGCTGATGCTTGACCCTGAGCCGAATGGCGAGCGCGGGCAGCGCCTTGGCCTTACATTGCCCACGCCAGCCGCGTCGAATGAGGAGACCCGCATGACCATCGTCGTGACCCGTGATCGCACCGGGAAGATGAAGCACACCGTCGCCGTGCGCCAGCATGTGCTCGTCGTCGACGAGCCCGCGGCCAACGGCGGCGAGGATCTCGGGCCCACCGCGCACGACCTGTACGACAGCGCGCTCGGCACCTGCAAGGCGATGACGGTGCTGTGGTACGCCACGCGCAGGAAGATTCCGCTCGAGGACATCGAGGTCAGCGTCGAGCGCGACGACAGCCAGGAGCGGCAGGGCACGTACCGGCTGAGCGTGACGCTGGCTCTGGGCGGGCCGCTGAGCGACGCGCAGCGCCAGGAGCTGCTCAACGTCGCGGCGAAGTGCCCGGTGCATCGACTGATGACGAGCGCGACGACCGAGGTCACGACCGTGTTGAAGCCGGTCGCACAAGAGCGCTGATGGGCGCGCGCTGGCTCGCGGATGCGCCGCTGCTACTGGTTCAGCCGGTGGCGGCGCGTTTCCAGCGCGTAGGTGACGAGGTTCATGTAGTCGTTCATGGCGCGCTGCAGTTCGGCCGCCGCCACTTCAAGCTCTCCTGGGTTCACCGCGACCTCGCGGAAGAGGTCGTGCACGAGCCCTACATAGACAGCTCGCTTCAGGTCCCACTGAGCCTGCGCACTTTGCAGTAACAGCGCCTCGTCGCTCAACATCGTCGCTTCCCTCCATGCCGCCCCTCGCTTGTAGCAGAAGGTGGGACCAAGAGGCGCGTTGACCGGTCTCAGCTCTCCACTGGTTGTCTGAAGCCTCCCATGCTGCGGCTCGGTGGCAGTGCGGTACCGCGGCGCGTGAACGTGATGCCGGTAATGCGGCGCACTCCTACAGTGCAATGCGCCGAAAGGCGCTTTACTGCCTCAACGCCGCCCGGGCAGAGTGCGGATGCCACTCCACCGCGAACCTTGCACGCGCCCGACCTCATCCGCAAGCCCGGCATCGTCGTGCCGCTGCTGCTTCTGTCCGGCGCGCTGCTGGAGATGGCGGTTTTCTGGCGTGGCATCGAGCGTGCTCACTTGCTCGCGGCCAGCGGCCGTCGCTTTGAGCGCCACTCGACGTCTCATGGCGTCTCGATCCTCGTCCTGGGCGACAGCACCGGCGTCGGTGTAGGCGCGGATTTGCCCGAGGAATCGATCGCCGGGCTGATCGCGAGGGACTTCCCCGATGCCAACATCGTGAACATCAGCGAATCGGGCGCGCGGGTCTCGAACACCTTTGCGCAGGTCCAGGGCTGCGAGGAGGCAGCGATGCGATTCGACGTGGCCGTACTGCACGTCGGGGGGAACGACATTGTCGTGGGGACGCCGAACGACCTGCTCGAGGCCGATTGCGACATGCTGCTGTCCGAGCTTGCCCGCGTCGCGCGCCGGACGGTATGGCTGGGGCCACCCAATCTCGGCTCGTTGCCGCTGTTCCCGCTCAGCTACTCGTGGGTCATGGGAGCGCGTTCCAAAGCGGCCATCGCTGTCTTTTCGAGATGCGCCGACCGACACGGCGCCGCCTTCGTCGACTTCTCGGCGCCCTCGCACGCGATCCATTTTGGCCGCTGGCGGCGCGAGCACTTCGCCGCGGACGGCTTTCACCCGAACAGCCGCGGATATCGCTATGGCTATGTGGCTGCGCGCGAGGCCATGGGCCTGCGACCCGAGTCCTGATGCCGTACCACCGTCCGGCTTGCATCGGGGGGTGCCGTGCGCCAGTTGAATCTACCGAGTGCACGCGCGGTCGCGCGTTCCAAGAGTGGCGCCAGGCTGCCGAGGCCGGGCAAGCCGAGCGATCGTCAAGGACCGCACGTGCGCGCGTCGTGCAAGACACGCCTCACGTCGCCGGTCGTCGTGGGGTGGTTCTCCTACGCTGGCGAATGCGCTCGTCTGGCAACCCTGGACCGAGGGCCGCCATACGCTTGCGTTTCCAACTTCTGGAGTAGCGTATTTCTTCTTCCACTGAGTGTCGCGCGTAGGCGTCGACCGTGGGCGCTGAGCAGTAGGCGATGATGGATCTCCACCTGCTGCAGTGGCCGGCCATGGTCGTGACGCTGATTGCCTCCTGGCTGGTCGGATCCACACGGGAGTCTCGTCGCAACATTGGCTTCTGGGTATTCCTTCTCAGCAATGCGCTATGGATCGTCTGGGGTTGGCACGCCGCGGCCGTGGGCCTTGTCGTGCTCCAGGTCGGACTGGCGGCGATGAACATCCGTGGAATGTTCAAGACGAAGGAGACCTGAGCAACCACTGGGCGCCCTCGCCCGGCTGTGCGAACGGCGAACTGTCCGCCGCGCTGGCGCAGCGATGCGATCGCCTGCTGATCTCGAACGGTGCGCAGGCCGCGGTCGAAAGCGCTCGGTGGCGCGTCGCCGGCGCGCCGCACGTCTCGGTGATCCGCGCGTGGGCGCTGCGGGATCGGCCGGACGGACGTTTCGACCTCATCGTCATCAGCGAGGTCGCCTACTACCTGAGCGTCGACGACCTTGACACACTCGTCGCGAAGGCGTGCGCTTTAGCCCACGGCGACGCGTGCGCCGACGCCGGGATGTGCCGCATTCTGCGCGCCGACCATCTCGCGGAACATCGGCTGACGCGTCAGCAGCTCCGCCGGGTGCCCACTGTCGACGATGCGGCCGTCGGCCAGCAGGACGACGCGGTCGAAGCGGTCGAGCAGACTCATCCG
>DATMIN010000123.1:0-15698 GCA_035554275.1 Burkholderiaceae bacterium | reverse complement strand
CGCCGCACGGCCGGGTCGTGGGCCCAGGTGTTGACGACGATCTCGTCGAGCTGCAGTTCCTCGGCGAGCGCGCGCAGCTGCGCGCCGACCTGGGCGGCGTCGCCGACGAAGGCCTTCGCGCGCATCGCCTCGACCGTCGGCCACTCGTCGGGCGTGAAGCCGCGCGCGGCGATCTCGTCGGGCGGCTGCAGCGGCCCGAGCACCCCGCGCGCGCGATCGACGCGCCAGCGCTCGCGGCCGAGCGCGTGGTGCAGCGCTTCGGCGGTGGTATCGGCAGCCAGCGCCCACACGCACACGGTGGCTTGCGGCTCGGGGTGGCGCTCGCTCGGCCGATACAGCCGCCGGTACAGCGCCAGCGCCTCGTCGGCGCCCTGCCCGTCGACGAAGAAATACGCATAGGCGTAAGGCAGGCCGAAGTGCGCGGCGAGCTGCGCGCCGTAGTTCGAGCTGCCGAGGATCCACACCTCGGGTGCGTGCGCGCCGTGCGGGTGCGCGGCGATGCCGTGGTGCGCCGGCAGCGTCGTCCACGCCTGCAGGTCGCGCACCTGCTCGGGGAAGGCGTCGGCGGCCGAATGCGCGTTCGGGTTGAGGGCGCGCGCGGTGCGCATGTCGCCGCCGGGCGCGCGGCCGACGCCGAGATCGATGCGGCCCGGCGCGAGCGCCTCCAGCACGCGGAACTGCTCGGCCACCTTCAGCGCGCTGTAGTGCGGCAGCATCACGCCGGCACTGCCGATGCGGATGCGCGTGGTGCGCGCGGCGATCGCGGCCATCAGGATCTCGGGCGCGCTGCCGACGATCGTCGGCAACCCGTGGTGCTCGCTGAGCCAGAAGCGCGCGTAGCCGAGCCGCTCGCAGTGCTGCGCGAGATCGAGCGTGTCGCGGATCGCCGCGTCTTCGGTGCTGCCCGCGACCGAGACCGACTGGTCGAGCACCGACAGCGCGAGCGGCTTCATGCGGGATGGGTCGGGTCGATCCACTTCACCGTCTCCGGCTTCTCGACCGGCGCGATGTCGAGGTTGACGGCGACCGCCTCGCCATCGCTGCGCACCAGCACGCACTCGAGCACCTCGGTCGCGCTGGCGTTGATCTCTTGATGCGGCACGAACGGCGGCACGTAGATGAAGTCGCCGGGGCCGGCCTCGGCGGTGAACTCGAGCGCCTCGCCCCAGCGCATCCGCGCGCGGCCCTTGACCACGTAGATCACGCTCTCGAGCGGGCCGTGGTGGTGCGCGCCGGTCTTCGCGTCGGGGTGGATGTGGACGGTGCCGGCCCACAGCTTATTCGCGCCGACGCGCGCGAAGTTGATCGCGGCCTTGCGGTCCATGCCGGGCGTCTGCGCGGTGTTGGGGTCGAGCGCGTCGGCTCCGATCACGCGCACGCCGTCGTGCTTCCAGGGTGCTGTCATGCCGCGGTCTCCGTGAGATCGTGTCGATTCTGGACCACACGCGGCGCCGATATCGTGCGAAGGGCATCGCCCGACGCCGCGCGCGAGGGGCTTTTCGTGTACAGTCTCGCCACAGTCATACGCAAGACCTGTTATCCGAGATTCCTTCTCAGCCCCGTCGCGGTTCTCGCGCCGGTCGCCGCTAGAAATCCCCCCGATTCATTCTTGAGTGTTGCTGCATGCGCGGCATGTGCCGTCGCATCATTTGTTGATAGATAGGATAGACGTCCATGACGACCCAAACCGGTACCGTGAAGTGGTTCAACGAGAGCAAGGGCTTCGGCTTCATCGCTCAAGACGCGGGCGGCGCCGACCTGTTCGCGCACTTCCGTGACATCCAGGGCAACGGCTTCAAGACGCTGCTGGAAAACCAGCGCGTCGAGTTCGAAGTGAAGCAAGGCCAAAAGGGCCTGCAGGCTGCGAACATCAAGGTGCTGTAAGACGACGCAGGGCTCACGCCCCGCTCGAACGAACCGCGGCTTCGGCCGCGGTTTTTTTTGGCTTCGACACGCCGCTGCGCGCCGTTGTGGCCCACCGCGGCCGTCGCGTCGGCGACGCGCGGCCGGCGGGGCGCGACCTAAGATACGCGCCTCGCCCACGCTGGAGACGGCGCATGACCACGCTCGCCAACCACCAGATCCGCCTGAAGGCGCGCCCGAACGGCCTGCCCACGCGCGACGGCTGGGAGTTCACGACCGAGCCCGTGCCCGAGCCGGGCGACGGCGGCGTGCTCGTCAAGACGCTCGCGATCTCGCTCGACCCGGCGATGCGCGGCTGGATGAACGAGGGCAAGAGCTACATCGCGCCGGTCGCGATCGGCGAGGTGATGCGCGCCGGCGGCATCGGCGAGGTGATCGCATCGAAGAACCCCAAGTTCAAGGTCGGCGACGTCGTCAGCTGCACGCCTGGCGTGCAGGAGTACATCCTGATCGCGGCCGATCAGGTCAAGCGCAGCGGCCTGTTCAAGATCGACACCCGGCTGGGCACGCCGAACCAGTGGCTCAACGTGCTCGGCATGCCCGGCATGACCGCCTACTTCGGCCTGATGGACGTGGGCCAGCCGAAGGCCGGCGAGACGCTCGTGGTCTCGGGCGCGGCCGGCGCGGTCGGCCAGACCGTCGGCCAGCTCGCGAAGATCAAGGGCTGCCGCGTCGTCGGCATCGCCGGCGGGCCGGCCAAGTGCGAGTGGGTCGTCAAGGAACTCGGCTTCGACGCCTGCATCGACTACAAGGCCCCCGGCCCGTCCGGGACGGACCCCAAGGACTCCGTGAAGGCGCAGCTGAAGGAGCACTGCCCGAAGGGCGTCGACATCTACTTCGACAACGTCGGCGGCGAGATCCTCGACGCGGTGCTGACGCGCATCGGCCGCCACGCCCGCATCATCATCTGCGGCGCGATCAGCCAGTACAACAACACGACGCCGGTGAAGGGCCCGGCGAACTACCTGTCGCTGCTGGTGAACCGCGCGCGCATGGAAGGCATTGTCGTGTTCGACTACGCCGAGCGCTTCCCGCTCGCGGTGGCCGAGCTCGCCGGCTACCTTAAGGACGGGCGCATCAAGAGCAAAGAAGACGTGGTCCACGGCCTCGACACGTTCCCCGAGGCGCTGCTGAAGCTGTTCAACGGCGAGAACTTCGGCAAGCTGGTGCTCCAGTTCGCCGCCTGATGCAAAACCGCACGGTCGAGGGAAGTCCGGCCCAGGTCTGCGCGTCGGCCGCCCAGGCGCGACGCTAGACTGACCGCTCCGATGCGCGGCGCCTGCCGGCGCGCGGTGCCGCCCATGACCAACCCGATTGACCCCGCGCCAGCCGACGCGCCGCTGCCCGCGGCGCTCGCGCACGCGTGGCTCGCGCAAAGCCACGAGCTGCTCGCGCTGACCGACGCCGCCGGCCGGCTGCGCTGGTGCAACCCGGCGTTCGCGCGCGCCACCGGTCTGGCCGCACCGGCCGATCTCGCCGAGCTGGCGCCGCCCGACTGGCACGCCGGCGCACCGCGCCGCGCGTTGCAGGGCGCGCTCGCGGCGCGCCGCGCCGACGGCCTCGCGCTGACGCTGCGCGCCGCCTCCGGCGAGGCGCTGCAGGTCGACGCGCGCCTCGCCGCGTTCGGCGCCGAGCTGCTCTGGACGCTGCGCGACACCGGCGACAGGCACGCGCTCGAGGCGCGCGCGCGCCACCTGTCGGAGCTGCTCGATCTGGCGCAGGAATTCGGCCGGCTCGGCGTGTGGGAACGCGAGATCCCGTCCGGCAAGGGCCACTGGGACCGCCACGTGTTCAGCTTCTGGGGCCTCGCGCCGAGCGACGGCACGCCCGACTACGCGCTCGCCGCGTCGCGCATCCACCCCGACGACCGGAGCTCGATGTACGCCGAGTCGACGCAGCGCGCCGGCCGCTACGCGCAGCGCTACCGCGTGATCCAGCCCGACGGCAGCGTGCGCCGGATCCACTCGCAGTGGGAAGTGAAGAACTCGCCCGAAGGCCGGCCCGAGCGCACGCTCGGCATCATGGTCGACGACACCGAGACCTACGAGCTCGCCCGCTCGCGCGACAGCGCCGCCGCGCACCTGCGGCTCGCGGCCGAACTCGCCGGCATCGTGATCTGGCGCCACGACCTCGCGACCGACACGCTGCACTACAACGACCACGGCTTCAAGGTGCTCGGCATCCCGTACCGCGCCGGCGGCCTGCCGCTGGCCGAGGCGCGCAGCTACACCCACCCCGACGACGTGGCCAAGCTCGCCGCCGCGGCCGCCCGGGCGCTGCGCACCGACGGCCCGGTCGACGTGCAGACGCGCCATCGCTGGCCCGACGGCAGCTACCGCCACATGCTGGTGCGGCGCGTCGTCGAGCGCAACGCGGCGGGCGTGCCGCAGGCCTTCGTCGGCGTCACGCTCGACATCACCGATCAGGTCGAGGGCATGCGCCGCGCCGAGCAACTCGCCGGCCGGCTCGAGGCCGCCGCCGAGGCCGCGAACATCGGCATCTGGACGACCGTCGTCGGCTCCGAGCAGACCGAGTGGAACGCGCAGATGCACGTGCTGTTCGACCAGGTCGACGCGGCGCAGCCGCCGACGTTCTCCGACTGGATCGAGAAATGCGTGCACCCGCTCGACCGCGCGCGGGTCGACCAGACGATGCGCGCCTACCTGCGCGAGGGCAGCCGCAGTACCGAGCTCGAATTCCGCAGCGCGCGGCGCGACGGCGCGCTGCGTTGGATCGTGATCCGCGCCCGCATCGACCGCACGCCCGGCAGCGCGCCGCGGGTGTTCGGCATCGCGATGGACGTGACCGACCGCCATGTCGCTGCCGCCGCGCTGCACGCGGCGAGCGAACGCGCCGCCGTCATCGCGCGCAGCGCCGGGATCGGCACCTGGGAAACCTCGTCCGACGGCGCACCGGCGGTCTGGGACGAGCAGATGTGGCACCTGCGCGGCCTGGCGCCGCGCGCGCAGCTGCCCGACCGCGACGCGCGGCTCGCGATGGTCCACCCGGCCGACCGGGCGCGCGTGATGGACGCCAACGCCGACACGGTCCATACCGACGGGGCGCTGGCCTACGAGTTCCGCGTCGTGCTGCCCGACGGCAGCCACCGCTGGCTCGCGTCGCGCTCGGCGCTGTTGCGCGACGAGCAGGGCCGGGCGGTGCGCCGCGTCGGCGTCAACTGGGACGTGACCGAGGCGAAGAACGCCGAGCACGCGCGCCAGCAGGCGCTGCTGGCCGAGCGCGAGAGCCAGGCCAAGACGCAGTTCCTCTCGCGCATGAGCCACGAGCTGCGCACGCCGCTGAACGCGGTGCTCGGCTTCACCCAACTGCTGCAGTTCGAGATGCGCCAGTTGCCCGGCGCGCGTGCACACACCGAGCGGCTCGACCACATCCGCGCCGCCGGCGAGCACCTGCTGAGCCTGATCGACGACGCGCTCGACCTGTCGAGCCTGCAGGCGGGCGCGCTCGAGCTTGATCTGCAGGCGGTGCCGATCGAGGGCGCCGTCGCGCAGGCGGTGTCGCTCACCGCCGAGCGGGCGCGCGCGCGCGGCGTGCGCGTGCATTGCGGCCCGCTCGAGGGTGCGGTGCGGGCCGACCCGGCGCGCCTGCGTCAGGTGCTGCAGACGCTGCTGGACAACGCGATCCAGCACAACCGCGACGGCGGCGAGGTGTTCGTCGACGCGCGGGCCGACAGCGCCGGCGTGCACCTGCGCCTGCGCGACACCGGCCCGGGGCTGCCGGCCGAGCAGCTCGCGCACCTGTTCGAGCCGTTCCACCGCGTCGCCGGCGACGGCGGCAGCGGCGAAGGCGCGGGCATCGGCCTGGCGATCGTGAAGGCGCTGGTCGAGGGCATGGGTGGGCGCATCGAGGTCAGCAGCGTGGTCGGCCAGGGCAGCACGTTCGAGCTGCTGCTGCGCGCCGCCGAAGCGCCGCCCGCCGCGGTGCGAGCAGCGCGCCCGACGCCGGCGCCGCGCTCGCGCTCGGGCCAGCTGCTCTACATCGAGGACAACCAGGTCAACGTGCTGCTCGTCGAGGAGCTGGTGCACAGCCTGTCGGGCCTGCGCATCGCCTCCGAAGCCACCGGCACGGCCGGCGTCGCGCGGGCGCGCGCGCTGCTGCCGAACCTGGTGCTGATCGACATGCAGCTGCCCGATTTCGACGGCTTCGAGGTGCTGCGCCGCATTCGCGCGCAGCCCGAGACGGCGCAGATCCCGTGCATCGCCCTGTCGGCCAACGCGATGCCGGACGACATCGCGCGTGGCCTCGCGGCCGGCTTCGACGACTACTGGACCAAGCCGATCAAGTTCAAGCCGTTCCTCGACGCGCTCGACCGGCTGTTCCCGGTCTCAGCCGCCGATCACTGAGCTCGACTACTGAAGCTGCGGCGCGCCAGCCCGCGCTGGCGCAAAGGGTCACTGGGGCTGCGCCAGCCCGCGCTGACGCAGCATGGGCTCGACCAGCGGCGCGCGGCCGCGAAACGCCAGGTACGCCGCACCCGGCTCGATCGAGTTGCCGCTCGAGTAGATGAACTCGCGCAGGCGCCGCGCGGTCGCGGCATCGAACGGGTTGCCGGCTTCCTTGAACGCGTCGTAGCCGTCGGCCTCGAGCACCTCGGCCCACAGGTACACGTAGTAGCCGGCCGCGTAGCCCGAGCCCGAGAACAGGTGCTGGAAGTGCGTGAGCCGGTGGTTCATGCCCACCACCGCCGGCGCGCCGATGCGCTCGAGCTCGGCGCGCTCGAACGCGACCAGATCGTCGACCTTCCCGTCGGGCAGCGCGTGCGCCGCCATGTCGACCAGCGCCGAGGCGGTGTAGCGCACCGTCTCGTAGCCCTGGTTGAAGAGGCGCGCCTCGTGCAGCTTGGCGATCAGCGCGTCGGGGATCGGCGCGCCGGTCTGGTAGTGGCGCGCATGGCGCTTCAGCACCTCGGGTTCGGCCAGCCAGTGCTCGAACAGCTGCGACGGCAGCTCGACGAAATCGCGCAGCACGCTCGTGCCCGACACCGCCTCGTAGGTCACGTTCGACAGCAGCCCGTGCAGGCCGTGGCCGAACTCGTGGAACAGCGTGGTCGCGTCGTCGAAGCTCAGCAGCGTCGGCTCACCAGCCGAGCCCTTCGCGAAGTTGTTGTTGTTGATCACGATCGGCAGCGCGCGGCCGTCGCCGCCGGCGTCGTTGCGCGACTGGCGCCGGAACGAGCTCATCCACGCGCCGCTGCGCTTGCTGGCGCGCGCGAAGTTGTCGTGCAGGAACACGCCGATCGGCGCGCCGTCGGCGTCGGCCACTTCGTAGACCTTCACGTCGGGGTGATAGGCGCGCAGGTCGGCGCGCGCAGTGAAGCGGATGCCGAACAGGCGCTGCGCGCAATCGAACAGCGCCTCGACCATGCGCTCGAGCGGGAAGTACGGCTTGACGACCGCCTCGTCGAGGTCGTAACGCACCCGGCGCACCTTCTCGGCGTAGTAGCGCCAGTCCCACGGCTCGAGCGCGGCCCCGATGTCGGCCTCGCCGCGCGACAGCGCGAGCGCCCGCAGCGCCTCGAGTTCCTCGGCGGCGCGCGCCTTGGCCGGCTCCCAGACCTGCCTCAGCAGGCCCTGCACCGCCGCCTGGCGGCCGGCCATCGTGTCGCTGAGCGCGTAGTCGGCGAAGCTCGCGTGGCCGTGCAGCCGCGCCTGTTCGTTGCGCAGCGCGAGGATCTCGCGCGCCACCGGCCGGTTGTCGTGCTCGCCCGGATGCTCGCCGCGCGACGTCCACGCGCGCCAGGCCTGCTCGCGCAGGTCGCGGCGCTCGGAGAACGTCAGGAACGGCACGATGTGCGAGCGCGACAGCGTGACCAACAGGCCGTCATCGATGCCGCGGTCGAGCGCCGCCTGGCGCAGCGCCGCGCGCACGAACTCGGGCAGCCCGGCGGCGTCGGCCTCACCGCGCAGCACCAGGCGGAAGCTCGATTCGTCGGCCAGCACGTTCTGGCCGAACTGCGTCGTCAGCTCGGCGAGGCGCCCCATGATCTGCGCGTAGCGCACCTGCTCGGCCTCACCGAGCTTCGCACCCGCGCGCACGAAGCCGAGGTGGTAGCGCTCGAGCACGCGCTTCTGCTCGGGGCTCAGCCGCAGCGCCTCGCGCTCGCGGTACAGCGTGTCGATGCGCTGGAACAGCGGCCGGTGCATCGAGATCGCGCTGTGGTGCGCGGCGAGCACCGGCGCCAGGCGCATCTCGACGGCCTGCAGCGCCGGCGAGGTCTCGCTCGACGCGAGGTTGTAGAACAGCGCCTCGAGCCGCCCGAGCAGCCGGCCGCTGCGGTCGAACGCGGCAATCGTGTTGTCGAACGTGGGCGGCTCGGTCTGCGCGCCGATCGCATCGATCTCGGCGCGGTTCTGCGGCAGCGCCACTTCGAACGCCGGCTCGAACTGCTCGGCGCGCACCGCCTCGA
Organism: Burkholderiaceae bacterium; assembly: GCA_035554275.1. GTDB lineage: Bacteria > Pseudomonadota > Gammaproteobacteria > Burkholderiales > Burkholderiaceae_C > LMDS01. The sequence goes on along the minus strand of DATMIN010000123.1, from coordinate 7,348 downwards.
ACGGCGGCAAGCCGAAGGGCAAGGTCCAGGGTTGCAGCAGCGGGTTGGTCTGGGCACTCGACGACATGGCGCGGCTCGGCGTGGAAGGAGCCACGATTCTAGGCGGCGACCTTGCCCGCGCCGCACGGCGATACCCGCGCCGCCAGGGCATGCATCACACCGACGCATCACCCCACTGCACGACTCACTTGCCGCGCTTGATCGCGGCGGCGTCTTCCTCGAAGTAGTCGCGGTTCGCGCAGGCCTTGACGAACGCGTCGCGCTCGCCCTGCGCCGCCTGCACGCGGGTGTTGAACTCGGCCACGCGCGCCTGGTGCTCGTCGATGCGCTTGTCGCGCGCCTGCGATTTCTCGTTGAACTCGGTCACCGCCTGCTCGTTGGTCCGGTCGAGCGTCTCCATCGCCGCCTTCATCGACTCGCCGCTCCTCAGCAGCTCGTCCTGCGTCGCGGCGAGCGCGGCCTTGTCCTTCGGCAATTGCTCGTCGGTCTGCGCGACCTTGGCCTGGCGCGCGAAGCACGCCCGCAACTCCTCGCGCGTGAGCACCGGTGCGCCCGACTTGCCGGCACCGAAGCTGGCCTTCTTCGGCGGATCGGCCGCGATGGCCGGGCCGGCGAGCGCGGCGGCGAGCGCGAGCAGCGCGGCGTGGGTCGGGAGGTGTCGCATCGTCGGCAGCGAGGGCGGCGGATCAAACAAGCCGCGCATCATGCCACCGGCTCGCGCATCGTCACGAACTCCTCGGCCGCGGTCGGGTGGATGCCGATCGTCGCGTCGAACTGCGCCTTGGTCGCGCCCGCGGTCAGCGCCACCGCGAAGCCCTGGATCAGCTCGCCGGCGTCGGCGCCGACCATGTGCAGCCCGACGACGCGGTCGCTCGCCGCGTCGACCACCAGCTTCATCAGCGTGCGCTCGGTGCTGCCCGACAGCGTGTGCTTGAGCGCCTTGAACTCGCTGCGGAAGACGCGCACGTCGCCGTGCCGCACGCGGGCCTGCGCCTCGCTCAGGCCGATCGTGCCGACGCTCGGCTGCGTGAACACCGCGGTCGGGATCAGCCCGTAGTCGATCGGGCGCCGCGGCGCGCCGAACAGCCGCTCGACCAGCGCCATCGCCTCGGCCAGCGCGACCGGCGTCAGGTGCACGCGGTCGATCACGTCGCCGACCGCGTGGATGCTCGGCACGCTGCTCGTGTAGCCGTCGTCGACGAGCACGGCGCCGTTCGGCGCCAGCTTGACGCCGAGCGCCTCGAGGCCGAGGCCGGCGGTGTGGGGCGCGCGGCCGGTCGCGTACAGCACCTGGTCGGCGAGCTGCATGCTGCCGTCGCGCAGGTGCACGCGCACGCGTGCGCTGTGGTCGTGGTCGATGCGCTCGATGCGCTCGACCTCGCAGCGCACGCGCAGATCGACGCCCTTCTTGCGCATCTCGTCGGCGAGGAAGCGGCTGATGTCGGCGTCGAAGCCGCGCAGGATCTGCTCGCCGCGGTACAGCTGCGTCACCTGCGCGCCCAGGCCGCGGAAGATCGACGCGAACTCGCACGCGATGTAGCCGCCGCCGACGACGACGAGGTGCTGCGGGAACTCGGGCAAATCGAAGATCTGGTTCGACGTGATCGCCAGCTCCGACCCCGCGAACGCCGGCACCACCGGCCAGCCGCCGGTCGCGACCAGGATGTGCTTCGCGCGATGGCGCGCGCCCGCGACCTCGACCTCGTTCGCGCCGGTGACGATCGCGCGCTCGCGCAGCAGCTGCGCGCCCGCGCTCGCGAGCGCCTGGCCGTAGATGCCGTTCAGGCGCGCGATCTCGCGCGCGCGGTTCGCCTTCAGCGCGGCCCAGTCGAGCACCGGTGTCGCCTCGGCGCGCCAGCCGTAGCCGTGCGATTCCTCGAAAGCTTCGGCGTAGTGCGCCGCGAACGCATACAGCTTCTTCGGGATGCAGCCGAGGTTCACGCAGGTGCCACCCAGCGCGGCCGGCTCGGCCACCGCGACGCGTGCGCCGCGCTGCGCCGCCATGCGCGCCGCGCGAACGCCGCCGCTGCCGGCGCCGATCACGAACAGGTCCCACTCGGTCGCATCCATCGGCGCACTGTACGCGGGGCGCGGCGGTGCTGCCGGGCTCTGGTCTAATCGGCCGCTCCTGAACCCGAGCGCTGCGTCATGGCCTTGAAGGCGATCATCCACAAGGCCCAGCTGCAGATCGCCGACATGGACCGCAACGTCTACGTCGACCACGCGGTGACGATCGCGCGCCATCCGTCGGAGACCGACGAGCGGATGATGATCCGCCTGCTCGCGCTCGCGCTGAACCTGCCCGCCGACACCGACCACGGCGCGCTCGAGCTCGCGAAGGACCTGTGGGACACCGACGAGCCCGCGCTCTGGCAACGCGACCTGACCGGCGCGATCACGCACTGGATCGACGTCGGCCAGCCCGACGACAAGCGCCTGATGAAGGCGGCCGGCCGCGCCGAGCGCGTCAGCGCGTACAGCTTCAGCGCGAGCGCGCCGATCTGGTGGGCGGGGCTGGCGACCAAGATCACGCGCGCCGGCAACATCGCCGTGTGGCAGGTTGACACGGCGCAGAGCCAGGCGCTCGCGCTGTTCGCGCAGCGTGGCATGCAGCTGCAGTTCAGCGTGCAGGACGGCGCGGTGTGGATCGGCGACGGCACGCGCTCGGTCGAGATCGTGCCGCAGCGGCTCAGAGTGTGAGAGGGAATCCAATGCACCCGCGCCGGGGTGGCCAAGGGCGCTGGCGTAGGCGCGTCGCGCGGCCCGGGCTCGCGCCCGGGCAAGCGGCGCAACACCCGCCAGCACCCTTGGGTACCCCGGCCCTTCGGGTAAGCCCCCAAAACAAACCCACTCGTCGTTGCAAATGCTCGTCGGGGCCCAACCCCGACTCCGCTTTGCGCCTAGATTGGGCTTGTTTTGGGGGCTTACGCGGGCGCATTGGATTCCCTCTCACACTCTGAACCCAGGCTGAGCGCTCGGGGTTCGGCGCGCGCTCCAGAGCCGGCGCGCGCCGCCGCGCACAATGCGCCGATGGAGCTGACCGTCGAACACCTGCCCGAGCGCGGCCGCTTCCAGGCGATCGTCGATGGCCGGCCGTGCGTGGCCGACTACCGGCTCGCCGACCGCGTCCTCGCGATCGTGCACACCGAGGTGCCGCCGCCGCTCGAAGGCCGCGGCATCGCGGGCGTGCTGGTGCAGGCCGCGCTCGACCATGCGCGCGCCGCCGGCCTGAAGGTCCGGCCGCTGTGCTCGTATGCCCGTGCCTACATGCGCCGCCATCCCGAGACGGCCGACCTGCTCGCCTGAGAAGGTGTGAACGAACCCGACATGCCCGCTCGTTCCGCCGAATCGCGCCCACTCGGCGTTGCAAATGCTCGCCGTAGCCCGAGCTACGGCTGCGCTTTGCGCCTTGATTGGGCACGATTCGGCGGCCCGCTCGGGCACGCCGGATTCATTCACACCTTCTGACCCGGAGCCCCGATGAGCGACCCCGCCGAGAGACCCGACGCCGACGACCCGTTCCTCTGGCTCGAGGACGTGCAGGGCGAGCGCGCGCTCGGCTGGGTCCGCGAACGCAACGTGCATTCGCAGCAGGTGCTGCAGGCGCACCCGGCCTACGCGCCGATCCGGGCCGAGCTGCTCGCAACGCTGAACGCGAAGGAGCGCATCCCCGCGATCGTGCGGCGCGGCGAGCATGTCTACAACCTCTGGCAGGACGAGGCCCACCCGCGCGGCCTGTGGCGCCACACCACCCTGGCCGACTACGCGCGCGCCGAGCCCGATTGGGAAACCGTGCTCGACCTCGACGCGCTCGGCGCCGCCGAGGGCGAGAACTGGGTCTGGGGCGGCGCGGTCGGGCTCCCTCCGGCGCACACGCGCTGCCTGATCGCGCTGTCGCGCGGCGGTGCCGACGCGACCGTGGTGCGCGAGTTCGACACGATCGCGAAAGCGTTCGTCGACGGCGGCTTCGCGCTGCCCGAGGCCAAGACCTCGGTCGAGTGGCTCGATGCCGACACGATCTACGTCGGCACCGACACCGGCCCCGGCTCGCTGACGAACTCGGGCTACGCGCGCACGATTCGCCGGTGGGCGCGCGGAACGGCGTTCGCCAGCGCGCCGGTGGTGTTCGAGGTCGGCGAGGGCGACATGGTCGCGCAGGTCGCGGTCGACACCACGCCCGGCCACGCGCGCACGTTGTTCACGCGCGTGATCGACTTCTACACCGAGCACACGTTCCTGCTCGAGGGCGACGCCACGCGGCGCCGCATCGACGTGCCCGACGACGCCTCGATCGAGTTCTGGAACAGTGCCGGCGACCCGGCCGACACGCTGCTGATCGCGCTGCGCAGCGACTGGGCCGTGGCCGGGCAGCGCTTCGCGAGCGGCGCGCTGCTCGCCACCGACGCGGCCGCGTACCTGGCCGGTGAGCGCCGCTTCGAGTGCCTGTTCGCACCGACGCCGACGCGCTCGCTCGCCGGCTACACGCTGACGCGCGAGCATGTCGTGCTGAACCTGCTCGACAACGTCGCGAGCCGGCTCGAGGAATGGCGGCGCACGCCGCAGGGCTTCGTGCAGCGTGCGGTCGAGGCGCCCTTCCCTGGCACGCTGAGCGCGAGCGCGCTGCACGACCCGCAGCGCGCCGACGACCCGCTCGCCGAGCACTACCTGCTCGGCTACAGCGATTTCCTGACGCCCGACACGCTGTTCCTCGCGCGCGCCGGCAGCGATGCGCGCGAGCCGCTGAAGGCGCTGCCGGCGCGCTTCGACACCGCCGGCATGCGCGCCGAGCAGTTCTTCGCGACCAGCGCCGACGGCACGCGCGTGCCCTACTTCGTGGTCTGGCCGGCCGGCGTCGATGCGTCGAGCCCGGCCGACGGCACGACGCCGACGATGCTCTACGGCTACGGCGGCTTCCAGATCTCGAAGCAGCCGTGGTACCTGGCCACGTACGGCCACTCGTGGCTGGTGCGCGGCGGCGCCGTCGTGGTCGCGAACATCCGCGGCGGCGGCGAGTTCGGCCCGGCCTGGCACCAGGCCGCGCTCAAGGCGCACAAGCAGCGCAGCTACGACGACTTCATCGCGGTCGCGCAAGACCTGATCGCGCGCCATGTCACCAGCCCGCGCCATCTCGGTATTCGCGGCGGCAGCAACGGCGGCCTCTTGGTCGGCGCCGCGTTCACGCAGCGGCCCGAGTTGTTCAACGCGGTCGTGTGCAGCGTGCCGCTGCTCGACATGCGGCGCTACCACCGGCTGCTCGCCGGCGCGTCGTGGATGGCCGAGTACGGCAACCCCGACGTGGCGGAGGAATGGGCCTGGATCGCGCGCTACAGCCCGTACCAGAACCTGCGCCCCGGCGTGCACTACCCCGAGGTGCTGTTCACCACCTCGACGCGCGACGACCGGGTTCATCCCGGCCACGCCCGCAAGATGGCGGCACGCATGCTCGCGATGGGCCAACCGGTGCTGTACTTCGAGAACATCGAGGGCGGCCACGGCGGCGCGGCCGACAACGCACAGCGCGCCCACGTGCTCGCGCTCGAGGCCGCGTACCTGTGGCGCCAGCTCGGACCGGTGGCCACCGCGCCGTCGCTGCCGGCCGACGCGCAGGCGGTGCTCGACTTCTGGTTCGGCCCCGAGGCCAGCCCCGAGCACGGCCGCGCGCGCGAGATGTGGTTCCGCAAGAGCGACGCGACCGACCGCGCGATCGCGCAGCGCTTCGGCCCGCTGATCGAGCGCGCGCTGCGCGGCGAGCTTGCCGCGTGGGCGCTGCAGCCGCTCAGTGCGCTGGCGCAAGTGATCGTGCTCGACCAGTTCACCCGCAACGTGTTCCGCGACACGCCGCGCGCCTTCGCCGGCGACGCGCAAGCGCTGGCCGGCGCGCAGGCGATGGTGGCCGCCGGCACCGACGCGGCGCTGCCACCGCAGCTGCGCGCGTTCGTCTACCTGCCGTTCGAGCACGCCGAAAGCGTGGCGCTGCAGGACGAGGCGGTACAGCGCTTCGAGCGCCTCGCCGCCGAGGCGCCGGAGCTGCACGACGCGCTCGCCTACGCCCACAAGCACCGCGACGTGATTCGCCGTTTCGGCCGCTTTCCGCACCGCAACGCCGTGTTGCAGCGACAATCCTCACCCGAGGAGGAGGCCTTCCTGCGCGAGCCCGGCTCGCGCTTTTGACCCGCCACGGCCGCCACATCGATGCGCTACACGGAGACGAAAGACCGCAGCGCCGACGCACTGCGAGTCGCGCTCGGCCACATGGGCCGGCACGGTGCCGCGCTGAACCCGATCACGTTCACCGTCTGGTACGAGTACGCCGCGGGCATCAACCCGCCGCTGCACGAGGCGATCGAGCAGCTGCTGAAGAGCGAGGCCGCGATCGGCGACGACACGATCGCCGCGCTCTACGAGGCCCACATCGTGCCGCCCGACGCCGCCGCGGTGCAGCGCATCGGCAGCGCGCTGCAGCGCGTGATGGCCGGCATTGCCAGCAGCGTGTCGCAGGCCGGCTCGGACGCCGGCCGCTTCGGCGCGCAGCTCGGCGGGCTCTCGGCGGCGCTGCGCGCGGCCGATGTCGGCGCGCTCAGCCCGCACCTCGCCCAGGCCCTGGCCGGCACCGCCGAGATGCAGCGCTCGGCCGAGGTGCTGCAACAGGAGGTGCGGGCGAGCCAGAGCGAGATCATGCAGTTGCGCAGCGATCTCGACCGGGCCCGCGGCGAGGCGCTGCTCGACCCGCTGACCAGCATCCTGAACCGCAAGGGCTTCGACCAGCGCATCGTCGCGCTGCTCGAGGAGCCCGCGGCCAAGGGGTTGGAGCACTGCCTGGTGATGCTCGACATCGACCACTTCAAGCACGTCAACGACACCCACGGCCACGTGATGGGCGACCGCGTGATCCAGGGGCTCGGCGAGATCCTGCGCCAGCTCGCGCCCGAGCCGGCGCACGCCACGGCGCGCTACGGCGGCGAGGAGTTTGCGATCGTGGTGCCGCACAGCCGCCTGGCCGACGCGCTGCAGCTCGCCGAGCGGGTGCGGATGCGCGCCAAGGCGATGAAGGTGCGCGCGCGCAGCAGCGGCGAAGTGCTGCTCAGCGTGACGATCTCGGGCGGCGTCACCGCGCTGCGCCCGGGCGACGACGCGCTCGCGCTGATCGCGCGCGCCGACAGCGCGCTGTACCAGTCGAAGCACGCCGGGCGCGACCGCGTCAGCTGCATCTGAGCGGGCCTGCGTGAGCGCGGCCGGTGTCGTCGTCGCCGTCGCCGCCGACGCGTCCCACGCGTTCAGCAAGCCGGTGCGCGCATCGATCCGGCTGCTCGCCGGGCTCGGCGTCGAGGGCGACACGCACCTCGGCGTC
>DATMIN010000122.1:0-6864 GCA_035554275.1 Burkholderiaceae bacterium | reverse complement strand
TGGCCGACGATCAACAGCTACAAGCGGCTGGTCGACGGCTTCTGGGCGCCGGTCAAGCCGACCTGGGGCCTGGACAACCGCACCGCGAGCTTTCGCGTGATCGCCGGCAGCCCGAAGGCGACGCGCCTGGAGACGCGCTGCCCCGGCGCCGATGTGAACCCGTACCTCGCGATGGCCGCGGTGATCGCGGCCGGGCTGCACGGCGTCGCGAAGGGCCTGAAGCTGACCGCCCCGCCGATCACCGGCACCAACGAAGGCGCCGAGCACATCCCGCGCGCGCCGCGCACGCTGATCGAGACGACGCGCATCTTCCAGCAGTCGACCGTCGCCCGCGACTTCCTCGGCGACGACTTCGTCGACCACTTCGCCGCCACGCGCGAGTGGGAGTGGCGCCAGTGGCTCGACGGCGTGACCGACTGGGAACTGAAGCGCTACTTCGAGATCATCTGATGACGCTGCGCTGCCCGCTGCTGTTCCGTGCGCGCTGCGGCCTGGCCGCGCTGCTGCTCGCGGCCGCCTCGGTGGCCGGCGCGGCGACGCTGCGCATCGCCAGCGCGTTCGACCCGCAGACGATGGACCCGCACGGCCTCGCGCTGCAGTACCACACGCGTGTGATGGCGCAGATCTACGAAAACCTGGTGAACCGCGACGAGCAGTTCCGGCTCGAGCCGTCGCTCGCGCTGTCGTGGGCCGCCACCAGCCCGACGAGCTGGCGCTTCAAGCTGCGACCGGGCGTGACCTTCCACGACGGCACGCCGTTCACCGCCGACGACGTGGTGTTCTCGATCGAGCGCGCGCTCGGCCCCCACTCGCAGCGCTCGTTCCAGATCAAGGGCGTGAAGGCCGCGCGCAAGGTCGACGAGCTGACGGTCGACCTGCTGCTCGAGGCGCCCGACGCCGTGCTGCCCGAGAAGGTGCAAGGGCTGGGCATCGTCAGCAAGGCCTGGTGCGAGAAGCACGGCGTGCAGAAGGCGCAAGACTTCAACGGCAAGGAAGAGACCTTCGCGGTGCGCAACGCGAACGGCACCGGCCCGTTCATGCTCGACCGATTCGAGCCCGATGTGCGCGCGGTGCTCAAGCGCAACCCGCGCTGGTGGGGCTGGGGCGACAAGCGCTCGGGCAACCTCGACGAGGTCACGTTCGTGCCGATGCGCTCCGACGCGACGCGCCTCGCGGCGCTCGTCTCCGGCGAGATCGATCTGGTGCTCGACCCGCCGTTCCAGGACGTCGAGCGCCTGAAGCGCGAAGGCGCGATCAAGCTGCTGCAGACCACCGACCTCGGCGAGCAGTACCTGACCTTCGACCAGGCGCGCGACCAGCTCGACGACAGCGACGTGAAGGGCCGCAACCCGTTCAAGGACCTGCGCGTGCGCCGCGCCGTCTACCACGCGATCAACGTCGAGCTGATCACGCAGAAGGTGCTGCGCGGGCTGGGCACGCCGACCGGCGCGTTCCTGTCGCCGAAGGTCGACGGCTCGCCGCCCGAGTTCGACAAGCGCCTGCCGTACGACCCGGCGAAGGCGAAGGCGCTGCTCGCGCAGGCCGGCTACCCGAACGGCTTCGCGATCACGCTCGACTGCGTCAACGTGCCATGGCGCGAGGCGGTGTGCCAGGCGATCAGCGCGATGCTGACGCAGGCCGGCATCCGCACCACGCTGCGCAGCTCGACGACGAACCAGTTCTTCCCGAAGCTCACCGGCGCGACCGCGAGCTTCATGGAGTTCGGCTGGTCGCCGAACCCCGACGCCTGGGCCTCGCTGAACGCGCTGTTCCGCACCTGGGACAAGACGGGCGGCGGCACGTTCAACGGCGGCCGCTACAGCAACCCGAAGCTCGACGCGCTGATCGACGCCATTCGCGTCGAGCCCGATCTGGCGCAGCGGCGCGCGCTGGTCGGCGCGGCGCTGCGCGTCGTGGGCGACGAGCTGCCGTTCATTCCGCTGTACCGTCGCACGCTGACCTGGGCGATGGCGAAGAAGGTCAGTCTGGTCCAATGGCCGAGCGACATCGCCGAGTTGCGCTGGGCGCGCGTCCAGTAGCCTTCGCTTCTTGCCGACGAGAGAGTTCTGATGAGCATCACCCGCTTCTCCTTCCCGACCACGATCCACTTCGGCGTCGGTGCACGCAGCCTCGTCGCCGCGCACCTCAACGAGCGCGGCCTGAAGCGCCCGCTGATCGTCACCGACCGGGGCCTCGCGGCGCTGCCGCTGATCGCCGAGCTGAAGGCCGCGCTCGAAGCGGCGGGCCTGAAGCCCGCGGTCTACGGCGGCGTGTTCGGCAACCCGACTGGTCCGCAGGTGATGGATGGTGCGGCTGCCTACAAGGCGCACGAGGCCGACGCGGTGGTCGGCGTCGGCGGCGGTGCGGCGCTCGACGTGGCCAAGGTCGTCGGCTTGCTCGCCACGCACCCCGGCGACGTGATGGAGTACGTCTGGGACCACCCGCAGGTGCGCGCGATCGACGCCGCCAAGCTGCCGCACTTCATCGCGCTGCCCACCACCTCGGGCACCGGCAGCGAGGTCGGCCGCAGCAGCGTGATCAGCGAAGCGGCGTCGCACGTCAAGCGCGTGATCTTCTCGCCGGCGATCCTCGCCAAGGCGGTGTTCGCCGACCCCGAGCTCACGCGCGGCCTGCCGCCGGCGGTGACCGCCGCCACCGGCATGGACGCGCTCACCCACAACATCGAGAGCTACCTGTCGCCGGCCTACCACCCGCTGTGCGACGGCATCGCGCTCGAAGGCGTGCGCATCGGCGCGCGCGCGCTGCTGACGGCGGTGCGCGAGCCCGACGACATGCACGCCCGCGCCGACATGATGATGTGCTCGATGATGGGTGCGATCGCGTTCCAGAAGGATCTCGGCGCGGTGCACTCGTGCGCGCATGCGCTGGGCGCCGTCTGCGATCTGCACCACGGGCTGTCGAACGCGCTGATGATCGAGCCGGTGATGTCGTACAACCGCGAAGCCGTGCCGCAGAAGTTTGCCGAGCTCGCGCACGTCGTCGGCGTGCCGTCGGTGAGCGGCTTCGTGCCCTGGCTCGCCCACCTGAAGTACCGGATCGGCATCCCGCCGGGGTTGGCGGTGGCCGGGGTCAGGCGCGAGCATCTCGCGCGGCTGGTCGAGATCGCGACGGCGGACATCTGCCACCAGACCAACCCGCGCCCGTGCGAGGCGGCCGATTTCGAGCGCTTTTTCGAGGAGGCGTTCTGAGATGAAACTCGCCGAATCGCGTCGTGATCGTGTGGCCGCCTACGGCCCGTTGCTGACGCTCGACCTTGGTTTGCGGCGGCCGGCGCGGCAAAGGCATGCCCGGGCAGGCCGCTCCGCTTCACTTCGGCGGTCTTCGCTTCGCCCAGACTGCCCTGCGCTGCTCGGTCGCGTGGCCCGTCGCCCAACTCACTGCGCTCACTGCGTTCGCTGCGTTCAGACAGACGGCGACAAGTCAGATGACGAAGCGCGCTGCGCGCGCGGGCCACGCGCCCTGCGCTGCTCGGCGCCTCAGAGGCGCTGCGCAGCCTGCCCGGGCACGCCTTTGCAGCCCGGTCGGCGGTGTTCGGGCGAAGACCACAAGCGGTGCCTGCAAAGGCGGGAGCGGCCAGGCTGGCGAGGGCATGAAGAAGCCAGCGCCGAGCAGCGCAGCGCAGCAGGGTCGGGCCGCTTGCGGCCCAAGTCGGCATGTCTGAGGTCCTGTACCCAGGGCCGAGTTTGCCGACTTGCCCTGCGTAGCGAGCAGCGCAGGGCACCCCTCGCGCAGCGAGGGGCGCGGCTTCAGCCCTCGCCGGCCTGGCCGCTCCCGACTTTGCCGCTCCAACGATCGACGGCTGCCGCCGGGCCCGCACGGCGGACGACCGAGAAGGGCCGCGAGCAAACCTCCAAACTCATGGCGGCGTCTCATGCATCGCGGAAGGCGCACCGCGCCATGGGCCACTGAAATGCCTCGCCCTTTGATCATCGGCATCTCGGCGCGCATCCATCATCCGATCGGCCCGGTGCTCGACCTCGGCGGCGTCTACACCAAGACGCTGCACTACCTCGAGCAGTCGGTCGCGCACTGGGTGCTCGCGAAGGACGTGCTCGCGGTGATGATCCCGGCGATCGAGGGCGAGGGCCTGATCCGGCGCAGCGAGATGAGCCTGAGCTCGTACGCCGAGCACCTCGACGGCCTGGTGCTGCAGGGCGGCGCCGACATCGCCCCCGAGAGCTACGGCGAAAAGCCGCTGACGCCCGAGTGGGCCGGCGACCGCGTGCGCGACCGCTACGAGATTGACCTGTTCAACGCGTTCGTCGCGGCCGGCAAGCCGGTGATCGGCATCTGCCGCGGCTGCCAGCTGATCAACGTCGCGCTCGGCGGCACGCTGTTCCAGGACATCCCGACGCAGGTGACCGAAGCGATCTCGCACCGTGACACCGCGCTGTACGAGCGCGCGCTGCACGACGTGAACCTGATCCAGGGCACGCGGCTGTCGCAGATGTACCCGAGCGTGAAGCAGGCCAAGATCAACTCGATCCACCACCAGGCCGTCAAAGACCTCGGCCGCGATCTCGTGATCGAGGCGCTCGGCGTGCCCGACGGCATCGTCGAGGCGATCCGCTGGCGCGGCCCGAGCTACGTGTTCGGGATGCAGTGGCACCCCGAATTCCTCGCGCTCACCGAGCTCGACGAGAACCAGTTCGACGGTCGCCCGATCCTCGACGACTTTCTCGCCACCGCCCGCGCGGTGCGCGACACCTGAACCGCGCCCACCCCCATGCTGACGATCCACAACCCCGCCACCGGCGCGCTGCTCGCCGAGGTGCCGTGCGCCACGGCCGAGATCGTCGCCGAGCGCTACGCCGCGGCGCGCGCCGCGCAGCCGGCTTGGAGCCGGCGGCCACTGGCCGAACGGATGGCCGTGATCGAGCGCTTCCGCGTCGCGCTCGCGGCCGAGGTCGAGCCGCTCGCGGCGACGCTGACCGCCGAGGTCGGCAAGCCGATCCGGCAATCGCGCAGCGAGGTCAATGGCCTGCTGCCGCGGATCGACTTCTTCCTCGCGCAGGCCGAGGCCGTGCTCGCGCCGCAGCCGGTGCACACCGACGCGTCGATGCGCGAGGTGCTCGGCTTCGACGCGCTCGGCGTCGTCGTCAACATCTCGGCGTGGAACTACCCGTACTTCGTCGGCGGCAACGTGTTCGTGCCGGCGCTGCTGGCGGGCAACGCGGTGCTCTACAAGCCGTCTGAGTTCGCGACGCTGACCGGCCTGCACATCGCGCGGCTGCTGCACGAATCGGGCGTCCCGGCGGACGTGTTCGTGGCGCTCGTGGGCGGCGGCGATGTCGGCGCGGCGCTGCTCGCGCAGCCGATCGACGGCGTGTTCTTCACCGGCTCGCACGCCACCGGCGCACGCATCGCCGCGACGGTCGGCCCGCGCTTCGTCAAGCTGCAGCTCGAGCTCGGCGGCAAGGATCCGATGTACGTGGCCGACGATGCCGACGTGGCCGCCGCCGCCGCCTCGCTCGCCGACGGCGCGATGTACAACACCGGCCAGAGCTGCTGCTCGGTCGAGCGCATCTACGTGCACGAGGCGGTGCACGACGCATTCGTCGAAGCCTTCGTCGCCGAGGTGCGCGGCATGAAGCTCGGCGACCCGGGCAGCGAAGACACCTATATCGGCGCGATCACGCGCGCCCCGCAGCTCGCGGTGCTCGAAGCGCAGGTGGCCGACGCGCTCGCCAAGGGCGCTGTGCTGCACACCGGCAGCGGCAAGCACCTCACCGACCGGCCCGGCAGCTGGTTCGAGCCGACGGTGCTGACCCATGTCGACCACTCGATGGAGCTGATGCGCGAAGAGAGCTTCGGCCCCGTCATCGGCATCCAGAAGGTTAGTAGCGACGCGCTGGCGCTGGCGCTGATGAACGACACGCGCTACGGCCTGACGGCCGGCGTGTTCACGAAGGACGAATCACGCGCAAAGGCGATCCTCTCGAAGGTCAACGCCGGCACCGTGTACTGGAACTGCTGCGACCGCGTGAGCCCGCGGCTGCCGTGGTCGGGGCACGGCGATTCGGGCGTGGGGCTGACGCTCTCGACGCTCGGACTGCAGACGTTCACGCGCCCGCGCGCCTGGCATCTGCGTCAAACTTGAGCGACATGGCGCGCCTCGCGCTGTTCGACCTCGACCACACGCTGCTGTCGGGCGACAGCGATGTGCTGTGGTGCGAGTTCCTGATGAACGAGGGCGTGCTCGATCGCGCCACGTTCGAGCCGCGCAACGAGGACATGGCGCGTCGCTACCAGGCCGGCACGGTGACCTCGCAGGAGTTCTGCGAGTTCTACGTCGGCACGCTCGCCGGCCGCTCGCCGATGGAGTGGCGCCCGCTGTGCCGGCGCTTGCTCGACGAGATCGTCGCGCCGCTGATCCCGCCATCCGCGCACGCGCTCGTCGACGCGCACCGCGCGCGCGGCGACCGCCTCGTGCTGACGACCGCAACGAACCGCGTGCTGACCGAGCTGACCGCGCAGCATCTGCGCATCGACGACCTGATCGCGAGCGAGGTCGAGATCGCTGCCGACGGCCGCTGCACCGGTCGCACCGAAGGCACGCTGAACATGCGCGCAGGCAAGGTCGCGCGGCTGCACGTGTGGCTCGGCGACCAGGGCCTGCCGGCCGCGCTGCTCGGCGACGCGGTGTTCTACAGCGATTCGGCCAACGACCGGCCGCTGCTCGACGCCGTTGGCGAGCCCGTTGCCGTCGACCCCGACGAGCGCCTGCGCGCCCACGCGCTCGCGCAGCGATGGCGCATCATCACGCTCGACCGCGGCGCCTTCGCCGAGCCTCGCTGAACGACTTGAAGCAAGGAAGCTGTTGACATGGACGACACGCGGCAG
>DATMIN010000121.1:0-3642 GCA_035554275.1 Burkholderiaceae bacterium | reverse complement strand
GACGACCAGCGCGGCACCCACCGCGCCGGCGGCGTTCACCACCTCGTGCGACAGTTCGCCGAATCGCTCGGTGACCGCCGGGTCGGTGAGGATCATCTCGCCGGCCAGGAAGCCGAGCAGCGCGGCGCCGAGCGTGATGATGATCGGGAAGCGCTCCATCACCTTGAGGAGCAGCGTGCTGCCGAAGATGATCAGCGGGATGCTGATCGCCAGGCCGATCACCAGCAGCGGGGTGTTGCCCTTGGCGGCCGCCGCCACCGCGAGCACGTTGTCGAGGCTCATCACCAGGTCGGCGACGAGGATCGTGCGGATCGCCGCGGCCATGCCGCCGATCTCGTGGTGGCCGTCGTCGTCGCCGTCGTCCTCGCCGAGCAGCGTGATGCCGATGTACAGCAGCAGCAGCGCGCCGACGATCTTCAGGTACGGCCACTTCAGCATCTCGACGGCGATCAGCGTCAGGATGATCCGCATCACGATCGCCGCCGCGCTGCCCCAGAAGATCGCCTTCCTCTGCTGGTGCGGCGGCAGCGAGCGCGCCGCCATCGCGATCACGACGGCGTTGTCGCCGGAGAGCACGATGTTGGCGAGGATGATCGAGCCGAGTGCTGCCCAGTAGGCGCCGCTGGTGAAGTCCATTCCGGTCCGGGGTGTCGAGGGGCCGGGCCGCGACTTAGAGCAGGCCCTTGAGCAGTTTGCCCATCTCCGACGGATTGCGCGTGACGGTAAACCCGCATTCCTCCATCACCGCGAGCTTGGCATCGGCGGTGTCGGCGCCGCCCGAGATCAGCGCGCCCGCGTGGCCCATCCGCTTGCCCGCCGGCGCGGTGACGCCGGCGATGAAGCCGACGATCGGCTTGCTCATGTGCTTCTGGCACCAGCGCGCCGCATCGGCCTCGTCGGGGCCGCCGATCTCGCCGATCATGATCACCGCGTCGGTGTTCGGGTCGTCGTTGAAGAGCTTCATGATGTCGATGTGCTTCAGGCCGTTGATCGGGTCGCCGCCGATCCCGACGGCGCTCGACTGGCCGATGCCCAGCTCGGTCAGCTGCGCCACCGCTTCATACGTCAGCGTGCCCGAGCGCGACACCACGCCGACGCGGCCGGCCTTGTGGATGTGGCCCGGCATGATGCCGATCTTGATCTGGTCGGGCGTGATCAGCCCCGGGCAGTTCGGCCCGAGCAGCAGCGTCTTCTTGCCGCCCTTGGCTTCCTTTTCCTTCATGCGGTTGCGCACGACCAGCATGTCTTTCACCGGGATGCCTTCGGTGATGCAGATCGCCAGATCGAGATCGGCCTCGACCGCCTCCCAGATCGCCGCGGCCGCGCCGGCCGGCGGCACGTAGATCACGCTGACGGTCGCGCCGGTCGCCTTCGCGGCCTCGCCGACGTTGGCGTAGATCGGGATGCCTTCGAAATCCTCGCCGGCCTTCTTCGGGTTAACGCCGGCGACGAAGCAGTTTTTGCCGTTCGCGTAGTCGCGGCACATGCGGGTGTGGAACTGGCCGGTCTTGCCGGTGATGCCTTGGGTGATGACCAAGGTGTTCTTGTCGATCAGGATGCTCATGGTGTGGTGTTCTTTCCTTGGGGCCGGTGGCGCTTACTTCTTCAGCGCGGCCATCACGGCCTGGGCGGCGTCGGCCATCGATTCGGCGGTGATGATCGGCAGGCCCGAATCCTTCAGCATCTTCTTGCCGAGGTCTTCGTTGGTGCCCTTCATGCGCACGACCAGCGGCACGTTCAGGTTGACGGCCTTGCACGCGGCGATCACGCCTTCGGCGATCGTGTCGCAGCGCATGATGCCGCCGAAGATGTTGACGAGGATCGCCTTGACCTTCGGGTTGCCGAGCATGATCTTGAAGGCCTCGGTGACCTTCTCGGCGGTGGCGCCGCCGCCGACGTCGAGAAAGTTGGCCGGTTCGCCGCCGAACAGCTTGATCGTGTCCATCGTCGCCATCGCCAGGCCCGCGCCGTTCACCAGGCAGCCGATGTTGCCGTCGAGCTGGATGTAGGCGAGGTCGAACCTGCTGGCCTCGATCTCGGCCGGGTCTTCTTCGTCGAGGTCGCGGTAGGCGACGATCTCGGGGTGGCGGAAGAGGGCGTTGGCGTCGAAGTTGAACTTCGCGTCGAGCGCCTTGATGTTGCCGTTGCCCTCCAGGATCAACGGGTTGATCTCCGCGAGCGAGCAGTCGGTGTCCATGTAGCACTGGTAGAGCTTCTTGAACACGTCGATCGCCTGCGCCTGGCTGGCCGCCGGCACGCCGATGCCGTTCGCCAGCTCAGCGCCTTGCGCATCGGTCAGGCCGGTCGCCGGGTCGACAAAGACCTTCAGGATCTTCTCGGGCGTGGCGTGCGCCACTTCCTCGATGTCCATGCCGCCCTCGGAGCTGGCCATGATCGCGACCTTCTGCGTCGCGCGGTCGGTGACGGCGGCGACGTAATACTCCTTCTTGATGTCCGCGCCGTCCTCGATCAGCAGGCGCCGCACCTTCTGGCCGTCCGGGCCGGTCTGGTGGGTCTTGAGCTGCATGCCGAGGATCTCGCCGGCGAGCTTGCTCACGTCGTCGAGCGAGCGTGCCAGCTTGACGCCGCCGCCCTTGCCGCGCCCGCCGGCGTGAATCTGCGCCTTGACGACCCACACCGGGCCGCCGAGCTTTTGCGCCGCCTCGCTCGCCTCGCGCACGCTGAACGCGGGGTAGCCGCGCGGCACCGGCACGCCGAACTGGCGCAGGATTTCCTTGCCTTGGTATTCGTGGATCTTCATGGTCGCTCGGGGGTTGTCAGAGGTCAGAGGTCGGAGGGGGCGGCCGCATCGCTCGGAGCGACAGCGGTCGAGGAGGTACTGCGGTACCAGCGCGGGTAATGGGTCGCGACGGTCGGCCCGTCGGCGCGCAGTGCGTGGCAACGGTCGATCTGGAACGGCTGCGCGCTGCCTTCGGCCTCGCCGGAGGTGTCGAACACCTCGCCGGCAAAGGCCTGCACGACCGCGGTCGGCAGCACCTGCGTCAGCTCGGTCAGGTGGGTGCAGCCCTGCACGCCGCCGAGCCGCTCCCTGGCGGCCTGGCGGAAGCCGCGCATCAGGTTCAGGCCGGCCAGGCGGCCGTAGGCATCGCCGTAGTCGTCGCAGGCGCCGGGGTAGGGCATCGCGATGGTTCGGGCGCCGGCCTCGACGACGTTGAAGCGCTCGTCGACGACCAGCCGCAGCAGCATCTCGTGGATCGGCTCGCCGGCCGGGCGCACGCCGGTGGGCAGGGCAGTGGCGTGGGTGCGCACATCGGCAATGTGCGCGTCGACTTCCCATAGGCCGTTGCCGCGCGCGTAGACCTGCACGTCGATGCTGCGGCGGTGCTTGAGCTGGCGTTCGCTGGCTGCGGTCGGCAGGGCCATCGGTGGGCGGGCGAGGAAGTGGCGGTGAGCGGCGGCGCGAGGCCGGAACCCCGAAGACGCGGCGTCGATCGGCCACGCGGGTCGATCGGCCGACGAATGTAGCATGCTGCCCTGCACCATCGCTGACACGCGCGGGTGCCGCGCGCGCCAGCATGATCGCCGCGCGGCGACGCAACCGCGGCCGTGGGGCGCCTACCTCGCGTTGCGGGCGCCGATCGGCCCGCGCGGGGCGGCGGCCGCGGCAGCCTCGTCGTCGTC
>DATMIN010000120.1:0-4811 GCA_035554275.1 Burkholderiaceae bacterium | reverse complement strand
TTGGCTTGGCACAGCGCGACGAACTCCTTCAGGTTCTTCGCCGGCAGATCGGGGTGCACGACGTACAGGCTCGGCACCTTCGCGAGCAGCGAGACCGGCTTGAAATCCTTGTTCACGTCGAACGGCAGCTTGTCGAAGATGTACGGGTTGACCGCCAGCGTGCCGATGTGGCCGAGGATCAGCGTGTGTTGGTCGTCGGCACGCGCGACCTCGCCCATCGCGACGTTGCCGGCGCCGCCCGGTTTGTTGTCGACGTACACGCTCTGGCCGAGCGACTTCGTCAGCTCGGCCGCGGTGGCGCGCGCGACGATCTCCGAGCTGCCGCCCGGCGCGAACGGCACGACGAAGCGGATCGGCTTGCTCGGCCAGGTTTGCGCGCCGGCCAGCGGCGGCCACGCGGCGAGCGCCGCGCCGGCCGCCGAGCAGCGCAGCAGGCGCCGGCGTTGGTGCAGAAGATCGTCCATCGTCGAGGTCTCCGTCGCCCGTTCTTTGCCGGGCATTCTGCACTCGCTCCGTCGGCGAAGGTCTTGCCAACGAGCGAGCGTCGCGGTGGGCGAGCTCAGCTCTTCGCCGACTTCTTCTCTGCCTTCTTCGCCGCGTCGAGGTTCTCGGCCTTCTTCGTCAGCTTCTCGGCGCGGGTCGGCTTGTTCCCCTTGGTGGCGGCCTTGGCGGGCTTGGGCTCCTTCGCGGCCTTCGGTGCCTTCGGGGCCGCCGGCGCCTTCACCTCCCTCGTCATCCAGGCCGGCTGCGGCTTGGCCGCTTTCGGCCGGGCCTGCAGCGCGGCCTGGGCCGCCTTCAGCGCCCGGCGCTCCTCGAGCAGGGCCTGCTCGGCCTCGGAGGCCGGCCGGTCGGCGCCTTGCGAACGGGTGCGCGCGACCATCGCCAGATGAAGCCTCGCGCCGTTCTTGTGGATCTGGTTCGTCATCGATGCGGTACGGATCGGCATGGGAGTGCTCCTGGTGGGTGGTGGGCCTGCGTGGCCCGTTGTTAGGCGGGCATTCTGCGCCCGCTCAGTCGGCGAAGGTCTCGACGACGAGCGAGCGCAGCCACTGGTTGCTCGGGTCGCGGTGCATCCGCGCGTGCCAGAACACGTGGATGCCGATCTGCGGCAGCCGCGCCGGGTGCGCCGCGACCGCCAGCCCGAACGGCTCGACCAGCACCTGCGCGAGCCGCTCGGGCACGGTCGCGACCATGTCGGTGTGCTGCAGGATGTGGCCGACCGCGACGAAGTGCGGTACCGTCAGCCGCACCGTGCGGCGCACGCCGGTGCGTCGCAGCAACTCGTCGACGCGGCCGTGCCCGGTGCCTTCCGACACCACCACCACATGCTCGGCGGCACTGAACTCGCGCAGCGAGACCCGCTTCTTGTCGAGCGCATGGCCCCGGCGGAACAGGCACACATAGCGCTGCGTGAACAGGCGCCGCTGGAAGAAGCCGCCCTTGAGCTGCGGCAGCAGGCCGATCGCGAGGTCGACGTGGCCCGCCTCCATCTCCTCCTTCAGGCGGATCGCGGCGTTGCGCACGGTGCTCACGGCCACGCCGGGCGAGGCCTGAGCGAGCGCGTCCATCAGGCGCGGCAGGAAGTAGATCTCGCCGATGTCGGTCATGCCGACCGTGAAGGTGCGCTCGCTGGCCGCCGGCGCGAAGCTGCTGCGCTGGTTCAGCGCGCCGTGCAGCGCCTCGAGCGCCTGCGCCACCGGCGCGGCGAGCTGCTCGGCCCGCGGCGTGGGCTGCATGCCCGACGGTGAACGCGTGAAGAGCGGGTCGTCGAGCAGCTTGCGCAAGCGCGCCAGCGCGTTGCTGACCGCCGGCTGCGACAGGCCCAGGTGCTCGGCCACGCGCGCGACACGCCGCTGCAACATCAGCTGGTGGAACACGACCAGCAGGTTCAGGTCGATCTCCTTCAGCAGCATCGGCTCCACATCTCATTCACCATTGTGATGAACAATATTCAGCAGATTCTATTGGCTGATGACGGCTGCGGCCCGATCATCGCGGCAGCATGAACGCCCGCACGCCCCTCCCCGCCGCCGACGCGCCCGCCTGGGAGAGCGACGCCACCAGCCGCATCCCGTTCGGCGTCTACACCAGCGACGCGCTGCACCGGCGCGAGCTCGAGCGCTTCTTCTATCGCCAGCACTGGTGCTACGTCGGCCTGGAGGCCGAGATCCCGAACCCGGGCGACTTCAAGCGCACCGTGATCGGCGAGCGCTCGGTGATCGTGGTGCGCGCGGCCGACGGCGCGGTGCATGTGGTCGAGAACGTCTGCGCGCACCGCGGCATGCAGTTCTGCCGCGAGCGCCACGGCAACCGCAAGGAATTCGTCTGCCCGTACCACCAGTGGAGCTACACGCTCGACGGTGCGCTGCAGGGCGTGCCGTTCCGGCGCGGCGTGCGCAAGGCCGGGCGCGTCGACGGCGGCATGCCGGCCGACTTCGAGCCGAAGCAGCACGGCCTGACCCGGCTGCGGGTCGCGACGCGCGGCGGCGTGGTGTTCGCGTCGTTCGACGCCGAGGTCGAGTCGTTCGAGGCGTTTCTCGGCCCGACGATCCTGCGCTACTTCGACCGCGTGTTCGACGGCCGCGACCTGACGATCCTCGGCTACAACCGCCAGCGCATCCCGGGCAACTGGAAGCTGATGCAGGAGAACATCAAGGACCCGTACCACCCGGGCCTGCTGCACACCTGGTTCGTGACTTTCGGGCTCTGGCGCGCCGACAACGACTCGGCGCTGAAGATGGACGCGCATCACCGCCACGCCGCGATGATCTCGACCCGCGGCGCCTCGGGCAAGGCCGATCAGCGGGTTTCGGAAGTCACGCAGGTGTCGAGCTTCAAGGAGGGGATGCAGCTGCACGACCCGAGCTTCCTCGACATCGTGGCCGAGCCGTGGTGGGGCGGGCCGACGGCGGTGATGACGACGCTGTTCCCGAGCCTGATCGTGCAGCAGCAAGTCAACAGCGTCTCGATGCGCCACATCCAGCCCGACGGCCACGGCCACTTCAACTTCGAGTGGACGCACTTCGGTTTCAAAGACGACACGCCCGAGATGACGCGCCGGCGCCTGCGCCAGGCGAACCTGTTCGGCCCGGCCGGCTTCGTCTCGGCCGACGACGGCGAGGTGATCGAGTTCTCGCAGCGCGCATTCGAGACGCGCGCCGGCCGCACGCTGGCCGAGCTCGGCGGCCGCGACGTGGGCGATACCGACCACATGGTCACCGAGACGCTGATCCGCGGCATGTACCGCTACTGGCGCGAGGTGATGGAGGCATGAGCGCGGCGCTCGCTTCCGACGACTGGGTCGCACTAAACCAGTTGCAGGCGACGTACGCCGCGATCGTCGACGCCGCCGACTGGGACGGCTGGTGCGCCCTGTTCACCGACGACTGCGTCTACCGCCTCGTGCCGCGCGAGAACTTCGATCGCGGCCTGCCGCTGGCGACGCTCGCGTTCGAGGGCCAGGGCATGCTGAAGGACCGCGCCTACGCGATCCGCGAGACGCTGTTCCACGACCCGTACTACCAGCGCCACGTGGTCGGTGCACCGCGCGTGGTGCGCGCCGATCGCGAGCGCATCGAGTGCGAATCGAACTACGCGGTATTCCGAACCAAGCTGTCGGAGCTGACCACCGTGTTCAACGTCGGCCGCTACCTCGACACCGTCGTGCGCACGCCGGCCGGGCTGCGCTTCGCGTCGCGCGTGTGCGTGTACGACAGCGAGATGATCCCGAACTCGATCATCTACCCGATCTGATTGCGAGGCCCCGATGAGCAACCCCGAGTGGATCGACGCCGCCGCCGAAGCCGACCTGTGGGACGAGGCCGGCGCGAGCGTGATGGTCGCCGGCCGCGACATCGCGGTCTTCAAGATCGGCGGCGCGGTCTTTGCTGTCGACAACCTGTGCACCCACGGTCAGGCGCGGCTGTGCGACGGCTTCGTCGAGGGCTTCGAGATCGAGTGCCCGCTGCACCAGGGCCGCTTCGACGTGCGCAGCGGCGCGCCGACCTGCCCGCCCGCCATCGAGGCGATCAAGACCTACCCGGTGCGCATCGACGCCGGGCGGGTCTGGGTGGCGCTCGACTGAGCCTCACCGGTTCGGCAGCATCAGCGTGCGCTGGGTTCACCGACCCGGCGGCGATCGCGAAGGCGATCGTGGTGGCCGGGCGCGACCAGGGCCTTGTCTTCGCGGCGCTGCAGCGCGTGGCGCGCTGAGCGGTGGTCAGCGCGGCGTGGCCGACGGCTGATCCGCCGCCGCGTCGCCGGCCTCGGGCGCCGCCGGCGACAGCGCGGCGAGCGCGAGTGCCGCGGCGAGCAGGCCGCCGAACAGGAACAGGAAGCGAACGATCGGGGGTTTCGTGGCGATGCGGGTCATGGGCGTGATTCGGGTCGGTGACTTCGCGAACGGGTCGGCGCTGCGGTGGCGGGCGCTTCGATGCGAAGACGCATCTTTCCACGCATCGGCGCCGCTGCGGCACCCGTTGCGCAACGTTACGTTGCGAGCGTGCGCGCGGGCGTGCATCAGTTCACGCTCGCCGCGGCCGGCCTCAGACGATCAGCAGCGCGCGGAAGTCGTTGACGTTGGTGAACGTCGGCCCCGGCACCACCAGGTCGCCGAGCGGCGCGAAGAAGTTGTAGGCGTCGTTCGCGTCGAGAACCTCGGCCGGCTTCAACCCCGCGGCCTGCGCGCGCGCCAGCGTGCTCGGCGTGACGATCGCGCCGGCGTTGTCTTCGACGCCATCGATGCCGTCGGTGTCGCCGGCCAGCACATGCACGCCGGGCTCGCCCTGCAGCGCGATCGCGCAGCCGAGCAG
>DATMIN010000119.1:0-11036 GCA_035554275.1 Burkholderiaceae bacterium | reverse complement strand
GCCGTCGCGCTGGTGCTGGCCGGCGGGCGCGGCAGCCGGCTGAAGAGCCTGACCGACCGGCGCGCCAAGCCGGCCGTCTACTTCGGCGGCAAGTTCCGCATCGTCGATTTCGCGCTGTCGAACTGCCTGAACTCGGGCATCCGGCGCGTCGGCGTGATCACGCAGTACAAGAGCCACAGCCTGCTGCGCCACGTGCAGCGCGGCTGGGGCTTCCTGAAGAGCGAGATGAACGAGTTCGTCGACCTGCTGCCGGCGCAGCAGCGCACCGACGACGAGAGCTGGTACCGCGGCACGGCCGACGCGGTGTACCAGAACCAGGACATCCTCGCGAGCTACGGCGCCGACTACATCGTCGTGCTCGCCGGCGACCACATCTACAAGATGAACTACGCGCTGATGCTCGCCGACCACGTGGCGAAGGGGCGCGACTGCACCGTCGGCTGCATCGCGGTGCCGCGCATGGAAGCGCGCGCGTTCGGCGTGATGGCGGTCGACGACAAGGATCTGATCCTCGATTTCGTCGAGAAGCCGGCCGACCCGCCGCCGATGCCGAGCGACCCGGACCGCGCGCTCGCCAGCATGGGCATCTACATCTTCAACGCGCGCTTTCTCTACAAGGAGCTCGAGCGCGACATCAGCGACCCCGACTCGAGCCACGACTTCGGCAAGGACATCATCCCGCGCGCCGTCAAGAACGGCAACGCGGCGGCGCACCCGTTTGCGCTCAGCGCGGTCGGCACGCGCGCCAACGAGGAGCCGTACTGGCGCGACGTCGGCACGATCGACGCGTACTGGGACGCGAACATCGACCTGACCGCGACGGATCCGCTGCTGAATTTGTACGACACGCGCTGGCCGATCTGGACGTACCAGGCGCAGCTGCCGCCGGCGAAGTTCGTGCACAACCAGGACGACCGGCGCGGCATGGCGATCGAATCGGTGGTGTCGGGCGGCTGCATCGTCTCGGGCAGCGTGCACCGCTCGGTGCTGTTCTCGAGTGTGCGGGTGCATTCGTACTCGACCGTCAGCTGGTCGGTGCTGCTGCCGGGCGTGCAGGTCGGCCGCCACGCGCGGCTCATGCGCACCGTGATCGACCGCGGCTGCTTCGTGCCCGACGGCCTGGTCGTCGGCGAGGACGCGGCGCTCGACGCGCAGCGCTTCTACCGCTCGGAGAACGGCATCGTGCTGGTCACGCGCGAGATGCTCGACAAACTCGCGGCATGACGGCCCGCCCGATGAGGATCCTGCACGCCGGCGCCGAAGTCTTCCCGCTCGTCAAGACCGGTGGCCTGGCCGACGTGCTCGGCGCGCTGCCGCAGGCGCTGATCGCGCAGGGCGCCGATGTGCGGCTGCTGCTGCCCGGGCTGCCGGCGATCGTCGACGCGGTGCTGCACCAGAAGACCGTGTGCGAGATCGGCGCGTCGTTTGGCGCCGCGCGCGTCACGCTGCGGCTCGGCCAGATGCCGTACAGCCATGTGCCGGTGTACGTCGTCGACGCGCCGCTGCTGTTCCGCCGGCCCGGCAGCCCGTACCAGGCCGCCGACGGCTCGGAGTGGGCCGACAACGCGCAGCGCTTCGCGCTGCTCGGCTGGGTCGGCGCGCACCTGGCTTCGGGCGAGCTCGATCCGCAGTGGCAGCCGCAGGTGCTGCACAGCCACGACTGGCATGCCGCGATGGCGTGCGCGTATGTGGCGGCGCATCCGTCGCCGGGCGCGAAGACGGTGTTCACCGTCCACAACCTCGCGTACCAGGGCCTGTTCCCGAGCGCCGACTTCGCGCTGCTCGGCCTGTCGTCGCGCTTCATGGCGCCGACCGGCCTCGAGTACCACCAGCAGGTCTCGTTCATGAAGGCCGGCCTGAAGTTCGCCGACCGCATCACCACCGTCAGCCCGACGTATGCGCGCGAGATCGCAACGCATGAGTTCGGCTTCGGCCTGGACGGCGTGATCCGCGGCCGCGGCGGCGACGTGAGCGGCGTGCTCAACGGCGTCGACGGCATGGTCTGGAACCCGGCCACCGACGCCGGCATCGCGCGCCGCTACAGCGCCGCCGAGCCCGAGGGCAAGGCGCGCTGCAAGGCGGCGCTGCAGGCCGAGCTCGGGCTGGCCGCGATGCCCGAGGCGCCGCTGTTCGGCGTGGTCAGCCGGCTCACCTCGCAGAAGGGCCTCGATCTGGTGCTCGGCGCGCTGCCGGGGCTGCTGCGGCGCGGCGCCCAGCTCGCGCTGCAGGGCAGCGGCGAGCCGGCGCTCGAGGCCGCGTTCGTGGCGGCGGCGCAGGCGCACCCGGGCGCGGTGGCGGTGCGCATCGGCTACGACGAGGCATTCGCGCACCGGCTGATCGCCGGCGCCGACGTGATGCTCGTGCCGTCGCGCTTCGAGCCGTGCGGCCTGACGCAGCTCTATGGGCTGCGTTACGGCACGCCGCCGCTGGTGCGGCGTGTCGGTGGCCTGGCCGACACCGTGGTCGATGCGACCGACGACGCGCTGCAGGCCGACCGCGCCACCGGCTTCGCGTTCGACGCCGCCACGCCGGCGGCGCTCGAGGCCGCCGCGGCCCGCGCGATCGCGCTGCACGCGCAGCCGCAGCGCTGGCAGCGCCTGATGCGGCGCGCGATGGCGCAGGACTTTTCCTGGCACGGCGCGGCGCGCCAGTACCTCGCGCTGTACGACGCGCTGGTTGCGGTGAAATAGTGCGCATTGGCGGCGCTGTTCGCGCGATCGAAGCCGCGCGGCGCGCGGCAACATGCGCGCATGCGCACGATTCGACTCTCGGATCCCTTCCCCCGCGGCCAGCCGTCCAAACGGCTCGAGTGGGGCAGCAGCGCCTGGGCTGCCGATTCGTGCCTGGTCGAATGGTCGACGCTCGAGCGCGAGTGGCTCGAGGCGCCCGCCGCCCCGAAGGCGACGCCGGCCGCCGGCTGGCGCTGGAGCGCGAGCGACCTGCCGCTGCGCCTGTGGCTGGGCATCGCGATGCTCGGCGCGGCGCTCGCGGTCGCACTCTGGAGCTGAGCGGCGCGCGCCCGGCCGCAAAGGCCCGGCGCCCGCTGGAAGAACTGCATCAACGCGAAGCAGGACTGCCACAACCACCTGCTCGGCGACGGGCGGACGCTGAACTGAACCGGCCCGCCCGCACTCACTGGGCCTGCGGCGGGCTGACAGGAGCCAGCACCTCGAGATCGCGCAGATCGCGGCCGCGCGTCTCGATGCAATAGCGCCAGACGAGCCCGATCGCGAGCACGACCGGTACGAGAATCGCCAGCGCCGCGACGAACAGGGCCGGCACCAGGCCGAGCAGGCTCAGCCCTTGCGCCATCAGCCCGCCGCCCTTGGTGCAGGCCGCGACCCAGCCGGTCGCGCGGCCGCGGATGCCGAGCGGATAACTCTCGGCCGCGTACGGCAGCAGCATCGCGATGATCGCGTTGATGCCGACGATCAGCAGCGCGATCGGCCACACCGGGCTCGCATTCGTCGCGCTCGAGAGTTCGAGCTGGATCAGCCCGAGCAGCCCGAAGGCCGTGACGACGATCGCACCCAGGAGCGCGCCCTTGCTGCTCCAGCGGCTGTACAGGAACGCGGCGACGAAGACGGTCGGAATCGCGATCAGCGCCGAGGCCGCCAGCAGCGAACTCGAGATCGCCATGCTGTAGCCCTTCTCGACCAGGTGTACGGGCATCCACAGCAGCAGGCCGAAATTGATCAGCCCCCACGCGACGGCCGTGATGCTCAGCGCCCAGGTGCGCGCTACCAGCCCGTGCGCGCCGATCGGCATGGCGACGCGCACCGCCTCGCGGGATGCGGCGAGCGCATCGTCGCGGATCGTGCAGCCGAAGCCGCGCAGCGTGGCCCGCGCTTCGTCGAGGCGGCCGCGCGCGACGAGGTAGTTCGGCGACTCGGGAATGAACACGTTCAGGAAGATCAGGATCAGCCCGGTCGGCAGGTTCAAGAACCACAGGATGCGCCAGCTCAGGATCGGCTCGAGCCACGCCGCGAAGCCGCTCGCCGCCAGGTAACCGCCGACGGCACCGAGCCCACCCACCAGCACCAGCACCCAGCCGCGGTGCTTCGACGGCATCGTCTCGGCCAGCAACGCGTAGGTGACGGGCAGCATGCCGCCGGCGGCCGCTCCCATCAGGAAGCACATGCCCACGTTCCACCACAGCGAGGGCATCGCGCCGCAGATCGCGGTGCCGACGAACATCACCGCGCTCAGCAGGATCGAGGCGCGCCGGCCGTACAGATCGGCCAGCCAGCCCCAGACGACGGAGCCGACGACGGTGCCGCACAGCGCGGCGAACGGCAGCCATGCGACCGTCGTCTTCGGTACACCGTACTCGGCGGCCATGCCGGGCAGCACGAAGCCCAGGCTCGCCGGCTTCATCACGTCGATCACGAGCGCGGCCGTCAGCACGACCATCAGGCGCCAGTGGGCGGGTGTCAGCGGCGCGTCTTCCGCGGCGCTCACGTTCAGCGCGGCCACGGCCGCGCCGCCGACCGCGGGCTTTTTCGGCAGCAGGCCGTAGGCGGCGATCACGAGGCCGACCATGATCAGGCCCATGCCCCAGACCATCTCGGCGTCCATCGGCATCTCGGCGAGACGGAAGCCGTTGTCGCGGCCCATCCAGAACATCGGCAAGTGCATCAGCACGCCGGCGGTCACGGCGACGCAGCCGATGACGAAGGCCCACAGGTGAGGGCGGTCGGCGAGAACGGGCGTCACGTGCGCCGAGGCCGATCGATCGTTAGACGACTTGTCGCTCACGTCCCTCCCAGGATGGTTGGCGCAGCGCTTCGGCGCCCCGCGCTCGGCGGCGATGGTAACCGGGCGGGAGGGCCGCTCGTGTCGGCCGCGGGAGCGGTCGGTCCAGCTGAACTCGGACCGGCGCATCTCGCTCAGCACACGAGCGAGCGGGCAAGACGCGCCGCTCTCCTACACGCCGATGCGCGCTCGGCCGGTAAATTGTTCGCGCTCACCTCGGAGGAGACCCCATGCGCAAGATCATCCGGATGGCATTGGTGGCTGTCTTGACTGTCGTTGCCGGATGCGGCGGCGGAGGCGATTCGGGCGATACGAATGCCGCGGCGCAGGAGGCGGCGCCGGACGCGACCGCCTTGGCCGCGCCGTCGGGCGCACCGAAGATCGTCAAGCTTCAGCGCTATCGGATCGACCCGGCGAAGGTCTTCGTCGCGGGGATCTCCTCCGGCGGTTTCGCGGCGGTGCAGATGCACGTGGCGCACTCGTCCACCTTCAAGGGCGCCGCGGTCTACGCCGGCGGCGTGTACTGGTGTGCCGGCGCCGGTGGCGCGGCGACGGCGCTCGCCAACTGCGGCGGCCTGACGCTGCCCACGAACCAGGCGTCGTACAACAGCACGCTGGCGGCCTCGCAGGCGTACCTCGATGCGCAATCGGCGCTCGGCACCATCGACCCGGCGAGCCATCTGCACGGGCAGCCGGTGTACCTCTGGTCCGGCACGCTCGACCAGACCGTCAATCCGCTCGAGATGGCCGATCTGCAGACGCAGTACCAACACTACGGCGCCGACGTCCACTTCGACAATGGCTACCCCGCCGCGCACGGCTGGGAATCGCCCGACGGCGAACTGGCGTGCGGCACGGCGGGCAGCCCGTACATGGTCAACTGCTCGACGAACGGCGTGCCCTACGACTCGGTGAAGACGTGGCTGACCCTGTTTCTCGGCGGCTTGAAGCCGCGCAACAGCGGCAAGCTCTCGGGCACGCTCGCGGCCTTCGATCAGACCGAGTTCGGCGCGTCGCCGAACCTGTCGATGAGTGCGACCGGCAGCGTCTTCGTGCCGAAGGCGTGCGCGCAAGGGGCGCAGTGCGGGCTCGTGCTCGCGCTGCACGGCTGTCTGCAACAGGCCGCGCTGATCGGCAACCGCTGGGTCGCCGAAGCCGGCATCAACGCGTGGGCCGACTCGAACAAGCTGGTGGTCGTGTACCCCGACACCATCGCGTCGTCCGCGCCGGGGCCGACGAATCCGAACGCCTGCTTCGACTGGTGGGGCTACTCGAATCAGTCCGACCCGAACTACGCGCTGAAGAGCGGCCTGCAGATGTCGGTGCTCTACGCGATGGTGCAGCGCGTGACGGGCCGGCCGTAGCGGCGTCGAGGCGCCCGCTGCGCGGGCGCGGCGCTACTCGACCGTTCGGTGTTCGGGCGCGTCACCACGTCCGACCAGGCGCTCGTGTGAGGCTTCGCGCAGGCTCGGCAGATCAACGGCCGGATTCCCGAACCGGCGCTCCAGACGCTTGCGATACGGCCGATAAGGGTTCGGGTGCAAGCCTCGTGCTGTTCTCGAAAGTGGCCAGGAGGTAGCTCGGCGCCGCGATACGGCCGATCCGTGCGCTGCCCTCCGGCGTCACCGGGTACTTGACGTTGGCTCATTCGATTTGCGGCGTGTGGCTGTTGTCGAGAGCCAGGCGTTCACTCCCATCGATCAGGCCGAGTCCTCGCCCGTCCATGCCGGAAGGCTGTGGTCAGACTGGAATGAGGTCCTCGCGCTGTTTGCGAAAGCGGCGCGATTCGGCTTGACGAGGAGAAGTGGTGTGAACTTTCGCAAGGAGATCTGGATGCTGCCGCTCAGCGCTGAGGATCTCGGCAGTTCAGCGGCGATCGCACAGTCCAGCGGGATCGGCCAGGTGAACCAGGCTGTCCGGCAGCTCGATCCGATGACGCAGCAGAACTCGGCATTGGTCGAAGCGTCGGCTGCCGCCGCAAGCAGCATGAGCGAGCGGGCAGGTCGATTGACGCAGGCGGTCGCAGCATTTCGTATGCGCAGCAATTTGGCGGCTTGATGAAGCTGAGCACCAAGATATGGTCGCTGCCGATCGGCGTTGGCCTGGCCTTCAGTCTCAGCCTGGCGCTGAACCTGACGCTGAGCAGCCGAGGCGCGGCTCACCTGGAGACAGTGCGCAGCATCGACAACCCTTACCTCGAGAACATGTTGCGCGTGCAACGCGGCGTGGAGGATCTGCACACCGCGCTCCAGTCCGCGATCGCCGAAGGCGACGTGGACAAGCTCAAAGACGCGAAGGTGGCGAGCGCGTCGGTGCGAGAGTTGCTTGCGGGGATGCGCAGGCTCGAGGCGAAGGCCGCTCCGACGGCCGCGCTGGCCATTGCATTCGACAACTACGAGGCCACTGCGACAGCGGCCACCAGGGCACTTCTGGCGCATGAGGAGCCCGGCGAACGCGTGACGCTCATGCAAGCCGCGCAGCAGACGCTGAGCCGCAACGTCGGCGAACTACTGGATGGAGCGCGCGCCCGGCTCGATCGGCGCTTTTCGAGCGTGGCGCAGGCGCAGGGCCTCAACCAGTGGGTCAGCACGCTGTCCGCGCTGCTGGTGCTGGCGGGGCTTGCCATCGGCTCGCGCCTGATCATTGGCTCGGTGTGGCGCGAGCTTCAGGCGGTGCACAACCAACTGCTGGCTGCCGCCCGCCTGGCCGGCATGGCCGAGATCGCCACCAACGTGCTGCACAACGTCGGCAACGTACTCAACAGCGTCAACGTCTCGGCGGGCCTGGTCGGCACGCGGCTGCGCACCTCCAAGCTCAAGGGGTTGGCACGCGCGGTGCAACTGATGGACGCGCATCCAGACGATCTGGGCGAATTCCTCGCGCACGACATCAGAGGCAAACAGCTGCCCGGCTACCTGCGCGAACTCGCACGGGCCCTCGAGGACGAGCACGCCGCCATGGCCGAGGAGCTGGGCGTGCTCGACAGGAGCATCGACCATATCAAGGAGATCGTCGCGACCCAGCAGTCGTATGCCGGCGCACCACAGGTCGTCGAATCCTTGAGGTTCGAAGATCTGCTGGACGACGCGCTGCGCATGAGTGCCGGAGCACTGACGCGTCACAAGGTGGACGTGGTGAAGGACATTGAAGAACTGCCGCCCTTGCCTTTGGATCGGCATCGCCTGCTGCAAATCCTCGTGAACCTGATCAGCAACGCCAAGCACGCAATGAACGATGCACCCGGGCAGAGCCCTCGCATCACGCTTGGCGCCGCACTCGTGGAGGTCGCGGACAGACGCGCTCTGCGCATCACTGTCGCCGACAATGGTGAAGGGATCACGCCCGAGAACCTGACGCGCGTCTTCGCGCACGGCTTCACCACGCGCGAGAACGGCCACGGCTTCGGCCTGCACAGCTGCGTGCTGGCAGCGCAGGAGATGGGTGGCACCCTGACCGCGTGCAGCGACGGGTTGGGCCGCGGCGCCACGTTCGTCCTGGAAGTTCCGATCGACAACCCGAGAGACCCGCAATGACCACCCTGCAGAACCGGCGCATCCTTCTGGTCGACGACATGCCCGCGATCCATGCGGATTTCCGCAAGATTCTCGCGCCGCAGACACCGGAAGGTACCGAACTCGGTGCCGCCGAGGCGGCGCTGTTCGGCGACGAACCGAAGCCCGCGGCGAACGCGGTCGCATTCGAACTCGATTCGGCTTATCAGGGGCAGGAAGCCCTGGCCAAGGTTCATGCCTCCTTGGCAGCAGGGCTGCCCTACGCGCTGGCGTTCGTCGACATGCGCATGCCACCGGGTTGGGATGGCGTTCAGACGATCGAGCACCTGTGGCAGGCGGATCCGCGGCTGCAGATCGTCATCTGCACTGCCTACTCCGACACCTCCTGGGACGAGGTGTTGGCGCGGCTGGACGCGCAGGACCGGCTGCTGATCCTGAAGAAGCCTTTCGATCCGGTCGAGGTGCGTCAACTCGCGAGCACGCTGACCGCCAAGTGGGGGATGACCGAGCAGGTGGCTGCGCAGCTCACGGTGCTGGAAGAGGCGGTGCGCGAACGCACCCGGGAGATCACCCTCGCGAACGAGGCACTGAAGGCCGAGATCGGCGGGCGAAAGCACCTCGAAGGGCAACTGGTGCAGTCGGAGAAGCTCGCCTCGATCGGCCAACTCGCCGCCGGCGTGGCACATGAAATCAACAACCCGATCGGCTATATCTTCTCCAACTTCGGCACCCTGGAGGGCTATCTCGACCGGCTGTTCGAGATGCTGGCCGCCTATGAAGACGCTGAACTCAGCGTGAGCGCACCCGGCGTCGTCGCCGGGCTGCGGAGCCTGCGCGAACGGGTCGAGCTGGAATTTCTGAAGGAGGACATTCCGGTGCTGATGCGCGAATCCAAGCAGGGCATCGTGCGCGTGCGCCAGATCGTGCAGGATCTGAAGGACTTCTCGCACGTGGATTCGAAGCCGGACTTCCAATGGGCGAACCTGCACCAGGGCATCGACTCGACGCTCAACGTCGTGGCCAGCGAGATCAAGTACAAGGCCGACGTGGTCAAGGAATACGGGTTGATTCCCGATGTCGAGTGCCTGCCGTCGCAGATCAACCAAGTGGTGATGAATCTGGTGGTCAATGCGGCGCACGCGATGGGGGAGGAGCGCGGCCGCATCACGATCCGCACAGGAGTCGAGGGCGAGCAGGTGTGGTTGGAGGTGGCTGATTCCGGCTCGGGCATCCCGCCGGAGACGCTCAAGCGAGTCTTCGAGCCCTTCTTCACCACCAAGCCGGTCGGCAAGGGTACGGGCTTGGGGCTGTCGCTGTCGTACGGCATTGTGCAGAAGCACCAGGGCCGCATCGACGTGGCGAGCGTCGTGGGCCAAGGCACCACGTTCCGCGTGACTCTGCCGGTGCGCCAGCCGGCGACGCGGGGTGAAACGGAGTTGGCAGGCGCCTGACCGCGAGCCGTGGTCGGGCGCTTCGGCGAGTTGCTCGTTGTCGGTGGCGGAGAGAGCGGGATTCGAACCCGCGGGGGGCTGTTAACCCCCACACGCTTTCCAGGCGTGCGACTTAAACCGCTCATCCATCTCTCCGGGCGAGCGAGTTTACCGCCACGCCGCTGGCGGTCACGAAGCCGGCGCCCTCGTGGCCCTACACTTCGCGCTTCGCTTTTTTCTTGCCGCGGCGCGGCGATGACCGAGGCTTCGCCCATGCTCCGCTTCAACTTCCCGATCGTCATCATCGACGAGGATTTCCGCTCCGAGAACGCCTCGGGCCTGGGCATCCGCGCGCTCGCCTCGGCGATCGAGAAAGAGGGCTTCGAGGTGCTGGGCGCGACGAGCTACGGCGACCTGAGCCAGTTCGCGCAGCAGCAAAGCCGCGCCAGCGCGTTCATCCTGTCGATCGACGACGAGGAGTTCACCGCCGGCCCCGAGCTCGACCCGGCGGTGCTGAACCTGCGCAAGTTCATCGAAGAGGTGCGCTTCAAGAACGCCGAGGTGCCGATCTACCTCTACGGCGAGACGCGCACCTCGCAGCACCTGCCGAACGACGTGCTGCGCGAGCTGCATGGCTTCATCCACATGTTCGAGGACACGCCGGAGTTCGTCGCGCGCCACATCATCCGCGAGGCCAAGAGCTACATGGACGGCCTGGCGCCGCCGTTCTTCAAGGCGCTGGTCGATTACGCGCAGGACGGCTCGTACTCGTGGCACTGCCCGGGCCACTCGGGCGGCGTGGCGTTCCTGAAGAGCCCGGTCGGGCGGATGTTCCACCAGTTCTTCGGCGAGAACATGCTGCGCGCCGATGTGTGCAACTCGGTCGACGAGCTCGGCCAGCTGCTCGACCACACCGGCCCGATCGCGCAGAGCGAGCGCAACGCCGCGCGCATCTTCAACGCCGACCACTGCTTCTTCGTCACCAACGGCACCAGTACCTCGAACAAGATGGTGTGGCACCACGCGGTCGCGCCGGGCGATGTGGTGGTGGTCGACCGCAACTGCCACAAGTCGATCCTGCACGCGATCATCATGACCGGCTCGATCCCGGTGTTCCTGCCGCCGACGCGCAACCACTACGGGATCATCGGCCCGATCGGCCAGGAGCATTTCACCGCCGAATCGATCCGCGCCAAGATCGCCGCGCACCCGCTGCTGAAGGGCGTCGACGCGGCCAAGGTCAAGCCGCGCATCCTGACGCTGACGCAGAGCACGTACGACGGGGTCCTCTACAACACCGAGACGATCAAGCACGCCCTCGACGGCTACATCGACACGA
>DATMIN010000118.1:0-2042 GCA_035554275.1 Burkholderiaceae bacterium | reverse complement strand
GTGCTGCTGACGGTCGGCGTCGCGCTCGCCGGCATCGGCGGCTTCTTCGCGCTGCCGGTGTCGCCGCTGCCGCAGGTCGACTTCCCGGTGATCTCGGTCAGCGCCAACATTCCCGGCGCGAGCCCCGACACGATGGCCTCGAGCGTGGCCACGCCGCTCGAGCGGCGCCTGGGCACGATCGCCGGCGTCAACGAGATCACTTCGCAGAGCGGCACCGGCACGACGCGCGTGACGCTGCAGTTCGACCTGTCGCGCAACATCGACGGCGCCGCGCGCGAGGTGCAGGCCGCGATCAACGCCAGCCGCGTCGACCTGCCGGCCACGCTGCGCAGCAACCCGACGTATCGCAAGGCGAACCCGGCGGCCGCGCCGGTGCTGATCCTCGCGCTCACGTCGAAGACGAAGACGCCGGGGCAGATCTACGAATCGGTGTCGAACATCGTCAGCCAGCGGCTGTCGCAGGTCGACGGTGTCGGCGACGTCGAGATCGGCGGCGGGTCTCTCCCGGCGGTGCGCATCGAGCTGAGCCCGTTCGCGCTCAACAAGCTCGGTATCAGCACCGAGGACGTGCGCGCCGCGATCCAGGCGAGCAACGCGAACCGGCCGAAGGGCGCGGTGCACGGCACGGACCCGAAAGACAGCCGCCGCCTGCAGATCTACACCCAGACGCCGGCGCTGCGCGCGAGCGACTACGCGCCGATGGTGATCGCGTGGCGCAACGGCGCCGCGGTGCGGCTGCAGGACGTCGCCGAGGTCGTCGACGGCGTCGAAGACACCCGCACGCTCGGCCTCTTCAATGGGCAACCGGCGATCATCGTGCTGATCACGCGCCAGCCGTCGGCCAACGTGATCCAGACGGTCGATTCGATCCGCGCGATCCTGCCCGAGCTGCAGGCCGATCTGCCGGCCGACGTGCAGCTGCAGGTCGCCTCCGACTCGACCTCCTCGATCCGCGCATCGCTGCGCGAGGTCGAGCTGACGCTGGTGATCTCGGTGATCCTGGTCGTGCTCGTCGTGAGTCTCTTCCTGCGCAGTGTGCGCGCGACGATCGTGCCGGCAGTCGCGACGGTCGCCGCGCTGCTCGGCACCTTCGGCGTGATGTACCTGCTCGGCTTCAGCCTCAACAACCTGAGCCTGATGGCGCTGACGGTGGCGACCGGCTTCGTCGTCGACGACGCGATCGTCGTGCTCGAGAACACCAGCCGCCACATCGAGGCCGGCATGACGCGCATGCAGGCCGCGCTGCTCGGCGCGAAGGAGGTCGGCTTCACGGTGCTGTCGATCAGCCTGTCGCTGGTGGCGGTGTTCATCCCGCTGCTGTTCATGGGCGGCCAGCAGGGGCGGCTGTTCAAGGAGTTCGCGATCACGCTGTCGGCCGCGGTGCTGATCTCGCTGGTGATCTCGCTGACCACCACGCCGATGATGTGCGCGTGGCTGCTCAAGCCCGGCGGCGCGCACGCCAGGCCGCCCGGGCGCGTCGCCCGCGCCGCCGAGCGCGGCTTCGCGTGGGTGCTGCGGCGCTACGAGACCAGCCTCGACTGGGCGCTGGCGAGCAAGGCGCTGGTGATGCTGATCCTGGTCGCGGTGATCGGGCTGAACGTCTACCTGTTCGCGGCCGCGCCGAAAGGCTTCTTCCCGCAGCAGGACACCGGCCAGCTCAACGGCGGGCTGCGCGCCGACCAGAGCATCTCGACCAAGGCGATGGGCGAGAAGTTGCGCCAGGTCGTCGACATCGTGCACAAGGACCCGGCCGTGGCCACCGTCGTCGGCTTCACCGGCGGCGGCCGCGCCGGCGGCGGCTTCATGTTCGTGATGCTGAAACCGCGCGGCACCAAGGAAGGCCAGCGCAACGAGGGCGGCCTCGCGGTGGTGGCGCGGCTGCGCCCGCAGCTCGCGCGCGTGACCGGGCTGCAGGTGTTCCTGAACCCGGTGCAGGACGTTCGCTCGGGCGGCCGCCAGAGCAACTCGACCTACCAGTACACGCTGAAGAGCGACAACGCCGCCGACCTGCGCAGCTGGGCGTCCAAGCTCGCCGACGAGAT
>DATMIN010000117.1:0-8951 GCA_035554275.1 Burkholderiaceae bacterium | reverse complement strand
CTGGTGACGCCGGCGGTCGACTGGCTTGCCGACGCGGGCGGCGTGTCGAGCCAGACGCTGCGCGAACACGCCTACGTGCACGAGGGCGGCGCCGCGGCGCGGCACGCGTTCCGCGTCGCCAGCGGCCTCGACTCGATGGTGCTCGGCGAGCCGCAGATCCTCGGCCAGCTGAAGCAGGCGGTGCGCGAAGCCGAGACCGCCGGCACGCTCGGCGGCCATCTGCACCAGATGTTCCAGCGCTCGTTCGCGGTCGCGAAGGAGGTGCGCAGTTCGACCGAGATCGGCGCGCACTCGATCAGCATGGCCGCGGCCGCGGTGCGGCTCGCGTCGCAGCTGTTCGAAGATTTGCGCGACGCCAAGGTGCTGTTCGTCGGTGCCGGCGAGATGATCGAGCTCGTCGCCACCCACTTCGCCGCGCGCAGCCCGCGCGCGATGGCGGTGGCCAACCGCACGCTCGAGCGCGGCGAGAAGCTCGCGCTGCGCTTCGGCGCCGAGTCGCTGCGCCTGGTCGACCTGCCGGCGCGGCTGGCCGAGTTCGACATCGTGATCTCGTGCACCGCGAGCTCGCTGCCGATCATCGGCCTGGGCGCCGTCGAGCGCGCGCTGAAACTGCGCCGGCACCGGCCGATCTTCATGGTCGACCTGGCGGTGCCGCGCGACATCGAGCCCGAGGTCGCGCGGCTGTCTGACGTGTACCTCTACACCGTCGACGATCTGTCGACGCTGGTGCAGGTGGCCGGCGAGAAGCGCCAGGCGGCGGTCGAGCAGGCCGAGGCGATCATCGAGACCGGCGTGCAGAGTTTCGTGCACTGGCTCGACCAGCGCGGCTCGGTGCCGCTGATCCTGGCGCTGCAGACGCAGGCCGACGACTGGCGCAGCGCCGAGATCGCGCGCGCGCGCAAGCTGATCGCGAAGGGCGAGGATGTCGATGTGGTGCTGGAGGCGCTGTCGCGCGGGCTGACGCAGAAGATGCTGCACGGCACGCTCGCCGAGTTGCACGCGGCCGACGGCGAACAGCGCACGCAGCTCGCGCAGACGGTGTCGCGGCTGTTCCTGCGCCAGAGCACGCGGCCGCCGATCGACGACGGGCGTTAGCGGCGCGAGTCGCTTCGCGGCCGTCGTTTGCGGCGCGCGTTCCGGCGACGACACGCCGCCGCCCTGCCCGCCGCCGCCGCGCGCCCTTTCCGGATCACCGCCCCGCATGAAAGACTCCCTCCGCCAGCAGTTCGAGCGCCTCGCGCTGCGCCTCTCGGAGCTCGACGCGACGCTCGCCGACCCGGCCGTGGCCGCCGACATGAAGCGCTACCGCGAGCTTGCGCGCGAGCATGCCGAGGTGGCGTCGCTGGTCGAGCGCTTTCGCCGCTTCGAGCGGCGCGAGCGTGATCTGGCGGAGGCGCAGGCGATGCTCGCCGAATCAAATATGGCCGACATGGCCGAGCTGGCGCAGCAGGAAATCGCCGAGGCGCGCGCCGACGTCGAGCGGCTGCACGCCGAGCTGCAGACCGCGCTGCTGCCGCGCGACCCCGACGACGCGCGCAACGCGTTCGTCGAGATCCGCGCCGGCACCGGCGGCGACGAGTCGGCGCTGTTCGCGGCCGATCTGGCGCGCATGTACCTGCGCCACGCCGAGCGCCGCGGCTGGAAGACCGAGCTGATGAGCGAGAGCGAGAGCGACCTCGGCGGCTACAAGGAAGTGGTGATCCGCGTCGCCGGCGACGACGTGTACGCGCGGCTCAAGTTCGAATCGGGCGGGCATCGCGTGCAGCGCGTGCCGGTGACGGAGACGCAGGGGCGCATCCACACCAGCGCCTGCACCGTGGCCGTGCTGCCCGAGCCCGACGAGGCCGAGGAAGTGACGCTGAACCCGGCCGAGCTGCGCATCGACACCTTCCGCGCCAGCGGCGCCGGCGGCCAGCACGTCAACAAGACCGACAGCGCGATTCGCATCACGCACCTGCCGACCGGGATCGTCGCCGAGTGCCAGGACGACCGCTCGCAGCACCGCAACAAGGCTAAGGCGATGGCGGTGCTGACCGCGCGGCTGCGCGACAAGGACCGCAACGAACGCCAGGCGAAGGAGGCCGCCACGCGCAAGGGCCTGATCGGCAGCGGCGACCGCAGCGACCGCATCCGCACCTACAACTTCCCGCAAGGGCGGCTCACCGACCACCGCATCAACCTGACGCTGTACAAGCTGCAGCTGATCCTCGACGGCGACCTCGACGACGTGACGCAGGCGCTGATCGCCGCGCAGGCCGCCGAGCAGCTGGCCGCGCTCGAGAGCGGCGAGGTGTGAGCGACGCCGCGGCGGCGACCGTCGGCGCGGCGCTGCGCGAGGCGCGCGCGCTCGGCCTGCCGCGGCTCGACGCGCAGTTGCTGCTGGCGCACGCGCTGGCCCGCCCGCGCCCGTGGCTGCTGGCGAACGACGATGCAGGGCTCGACGCGGAGCGACTGGCCGAATGGCGCGCGTTGCGCGATCGGCGCCTGGCCGGCGAGCCGCTCGCCTACCTCGTCGGCACGAAGGAATTCCACGGGCTGCAGTTGCACGTCGACGCCCGAGTGTTGGTGCCGCGGCCGGAAACGGAAGGCCTGGTCGACTGGGCGCTCGAGCATTTGGGCGGCGCGACGGCGGGCGCGCGCGTCGTCGACCTCGGCACCGGCAGCGGCGCGATCGCGCTCGCGGTGAAGCACGCCTGCCCCGGCGCGCAGGTGATCGCGACCGATGCCGATGCCGGCGCGCTCGCGGTCGCGCGGGCCAACGGCGCGCGCCTCGGCGTCGACGTCGACTGGCGGCTCGGCGACTGGTGGAGCGCGCTCGCCGCCGGCGAGAGCGTCGACCTCGCGCTCAGCAACCCGCCCTACGTCGCCGGCGACGACGCGCACCTGGCCGCGCTCGGCCACGAGCCGCGCCACGCGCTGACGCCCGGCGGCGATGGCCTCGACGCGCTGCGCCGCATCGTCGCCGGCGCCGCCGGCCACGTGCGCCCGGGCGGCTGGCTGCTGCTCGAGCACGGCCATGACCAGGCCGACGCGGTGCGCGCGCTGCTCGCCGAGCACGGGTTCGCGGCCATCGAGACCCGCCGCGACCTCGCCGGGCACGCCCGCTGCACCGGCGGCTGCCGCGCCGGCGCGCGCCCGGCGTGACGGATGCCACACCGAAACAGGGGAGGCACGGCGTCGCGTCGACGCATCACGCCCCACGGGCCGCGGCCAACGGCGTACGATGAAGTGACACGCCGCGGCGGTCCTCGCTGCGGCCGGTTGCCGGACTCTGTGGTTGAAAGGAGCCTGCGATGCGCAACTTGTCGTGGATGATCGCCATGGCCGTGGTCGCCGCCTTGACGCTGCCAGCTGCCGCCGCGATGGCCGCCGACGCGGCCGACCGCGCACCCGCGGCTGCCGATCAGCAGCCCTGGGCGCGCTGGCAGGGCCGGCTGCTGCTCGGCACGCAGCGGGCACCGTGGCAGCCCGCGTACAGCAGCAGCGCGATGCGCCTCGGCAGCGTCAGCCTGTTCGGCGACTATTACTTCAGCCGCTCGCTCGTCGGCCCGCTGCAGCTCGGCGGCTTCCGCGCGACCAGCGGGCTGATCTACGGGCCGCGCTCGGTGCTCGGCTCGGCGCCCTCGAGCGGCGGCGCGTTCAGCATCGGCAGCCGGCCGAGCGTGGCGTCGGCCGCGGCCTTGCCGAGCGAGGTGCCGAACGACTCGGCGACCGTGCCGTATCTCGGCGTCGGCTACTCGAACCTCTCGGTGCGCAGCGGCTGGAGCTTCAGCGCCGACCTCGGCCTGGTGGGCCAGAACAGCGGCACCGCGCGCCTCGGCCGGGCCCTGTACGCCGGGCAGAGCCTGGACGACGCCGTGCGCGACCTGCGCATGGCGCCACTGCTGCAGCTCGGCGTCTCGTACTCGTTCTGAGCCCGCGCGCCGGGCGGCTGCCGGCACGAAAACCCCGGCCGCCTGGCGCCGTGCGCGATGCCGTATAAAGGCGCCTGTTCCCACTTATCCACGAGCCATACAAGCCATGAGCGACGTTCAGCAACGCATCGACGAGATCGTCAAGGGCCACCCGGTCGTGCTGTTCATGAAGGGCACGGCGCAGTTCCCGCAGTGCGGCTTCTCGGGCCGCGCGATCCAGGTGCTGAAGGCCTGCGGCGTGGGCGCGCTGACGACCGTCAACGTGCTCGAGGACGAGGAGATCCGCCAGGGCATCAAGGACTACGCGCAGTGGCCGACGATCCCGCAGCTCTACGTCAACGGCGAGTTCGTCGGCGGCTCGGACATCATGATGGAGATGTACCAGGCCGGCGAACTGCAGCCGCTGATCGCGACCGCCGCCTCCGCTTGACCGCCGCGCGCGTCGTCGTCGGCCTGACCGGCGCCACCGGCACCGTCTACGCACAGCACCTGCTGCTGCGCCTGAGCGCGCGCGGCGCTGAGACGCACCTCGTCGCGAGCCCGGCCGGCGTGCTCAACGCGCACCACGAACTCGGGCTCGGATCCGGTCAGGCGACCGGCGGCTTGTAGACCCACTGGCGCTGCGACGCGAACACCGCGTTCGGATACTCGGGCCGCCCGCGACTGCCGTTGTAGCGGCCGAGCGCGAGGAACAGATCGCCGCGTTCGAGGTCGAGGTAGTGACGCAGGATCACGCAGCCGAAGCGCAGGTTGCTCTGCATGTGGAACAGCCGCCGCGGTTCGCCGTCGCCGATCAGGCGGGCCCAGAACGGCATCACCTGCATGTAGCCGCGCGCGCCGGCCGCGCTGACGGCGTATTGCCGAAACCCGCTCTCGACCTGCACCAGCCCGAGCACCAGCGAGGGTTCGAGCCCGGCGCGCGTGCTTTCGTACCACGCGGTTTCGAGGAATGCGACGCGCCGCAGGTGCTCGGATTCGCGCTTGCGCAGCCGCCCGCTCATCTCGCCGAGCCAGCGCAGGTAGACCAGGCGCGCGTCCATCGTGTCGAACGCCGGCTTCGGCGGCGCGCTGTCGTTGACCGCATTGGCCAGCGCCGAGCGCACCGCGTTCGCGAGCGGCTCCTCGATCTGCGCTCCGGCGCGCGCTGCGCGCGGCCACGCCGCGAGCAACGGGCCGATCGCGGCGGCGCACGACAGGCCGCGGCGCACTCTCCCGTGGCGGGAGAGAGTCGCGGTCATGCGTGGAGCCGGACCTTCAGCGCAGGCAGCAGTTCGGCGACCGCAACCGCCGTCGCCTGCGCATCGCGCCGGCCCTGGACTTCGGCCTGGCGCTCCTTCAGCCCGCGGTCGGAGAGCACGACACGCAGCGGCACGCCGATCAGCTCCCAGTCGGCGAACATCGCGCCGGGGCGCTCGCCGCGGTCGTCGAGCACGACATCGACGCCGGCCGCCTCGAGCTCGGCGTGGAGTTGGTCGGCCGCCGCCTTCACGGCGGCCGAGCGCTCGTAGCCGATCGGGCAGACCACGACGCTGAACGGCGCGATCGCCGCGGGCCAGATGATGCCGCGCTCGTCGTGGTTCTGCTCGATCGCCGCGCCGAGCAGTCGCGTGATGCCGATGCCGTAGCAGCCCATCTGCATCAGCTGCGGCTTGCCGCCTTCGTCGAGGTAGGTCGCGTTCATCTTCTCGCTGTAGAAGCTGCCGAGCAGGAACACGTGGCCGACCTCGATGCCGCGCTGGATCGCGAGCACGCCGCGCCCGTCGGGCGACGGATCGCCGACGACGACGTTGCGGATGTCGGCGACGAGGTCGGGCTCGGGCAAATCGCGGCCCCAGTTGACGCCGGTGTAATGGGCATCAAGCTCGTTGGCACCGCAGATGAAGTCGCTCATCTGCGCGACGGTGCGGTCGGCGATCACCTTGACGGGCTGGCGCAGGCCGATCGGCCCGAGGTAACCGGGCTTGCAGCCGAAGTGCGCGTCGATCTCGGCGACGGTGGCGAAGCGGAAGCCCTTGTCGAGACCGGCGAGCTTGCCGGCCTTGATCTCGTTCAGCGCATGGTCGCCGCGCACCAGCAGCAGCCACACGGTGGTCTTCTGCACATCGCCGGCGGCGTTGGTCTCGTCGGTCGCGAGCACGAGCGACTTCACCGTCGTGCGCAGCGGCACGCCGAGCAGCGCGGCGACGTCTTCGCAGGTCGCCTTGCCGGGGGTCGGCGTCTTCGTCAGCGCCGCGCCCGGCGCGGCGCGCGGCGCGCTCGGCGCCACCGCCTCGGCCATCTCGATGTTGGCCGCGTAGTCGGAGGTCGGGCAGTAGATGATCGCGTCCTCGCCGGTGTCGGCGATGACCTGGAACTCGTGCGAGCGGATGCCGCCGATCGAGCCGTTGTCGGCCGCGACCGCGCGGAAGGTCAGTCCCATGCGCTCGAAGATGCGCGTGTAGGCGGCGAACATCTGGTCGTAGCTGCGGCTCGCGGCCTCGACATCGCGATCGAACGAGTACGCGTCCTTCATCGTGAACTCGCGCCCGCGCATCACGCCGAAACGCGGCCGGCGCTCGTCGCGGAACTTGGTCTGGATGTGATAGAAATTCTTCGGCAGCGCGCGGTAGCTGCGCAGCTCCTGGCGCGCGATGTCGGTGATGACCTCTTCGCTGGTCGGCTGGATCACGAAGTCGCGGTCGTGGCGGTCTTTCACGCGCAGCAGCTCGGCGCCGTACTTCTGGAACCGGCCGCTCTCCTGCCACAGTTCGGCCGGCTGCACCACCGGCATCAGCAACTCGACGGCGCCGGCGCGGTTCATCTCCTCGCGCACGATCGCCTCGACCTTGCGGATCACGCGCAGCCCCATCGGCATGTAGCTGTAGATGCCGGCGCCCAGGCGCTTGATGAAGCCGGCCCGCATCATCAGGCGGTGGCTCGTGACCTCGGCGTCGGCGGGCGCTTCCTTGAGGGTCGAGATGAAGAACTGCGAGACTTTCATGCGGCGCGGCGGCTGAGGGCGGTGGGGCGCGATCGCAGTGGCGCGACCGGCAGAACAAGCGTGCGGTGGATCGCCGCGACCGGCACGAAAGTGGAGGGCTTGAATCCCGTCACACCGGTGTAATAATGAATTCAACGAATGAATTGGGGTTGATTATGCTCGACCGTGACGGGTTCAGACCCAACGTCGGCATCGTCCTGCTCAACCAACGCAACCAGGTGTTCTGGGGCAAGCGCATCCGCACCCACTCCTGGCAGTTCCCGCAAGGGGGCATCAAGTACGGCGAGACGCCCGAGCAGGCGATGTTCCGCGAGTTGCACGAAGAGGTCGGCCTCGTGCCGGAGCATGTGCGGATCGTCGCGCGCACGCGAGACTGGCTGCGCTACGAGGTGCCCGACCACTTCATCCGGCGCGACGCGCGCGGCCACTACCGCG
Source organism: Burkholderiaceae bacterium (assembly GCA_035554275.1). Lineage (GTDB taxonomy): Bacteria > Pseudomonadota > Gammaproteobacteria > Burkholderiales > Burkholderiaceae_C > LMDS01. Next base: position 1,622 of record DATMIN010000117.1, on the reverse strand, counting down.
GGCAGAAGCAGATCTGGTTCCTGCTGCAGCTCGTCGGTCGCGACAGCGACATGAACCTGCGCGCGACCGACCACCCCGAGTTCGACGCCTGGCGCTGGAACGAATACTGGGTACCGCTCGAACTGGTGATCGAGTTCAAGCGCGACGTGTACCAGATGGCGCTGACCGAGCTCGCGCGCTTCCTGCCGCGCGGCACACACCACAACCGCTACCTGCGCTCGGGCATGCGTCCGCATCACCGCGATGAGAGCCCGCCGCACGTGCCGGAGCCGCGCTCGATCGCCGAGCCGATCGTCGCACCGGCCTCGGGCGATCTGCCGGAGTAAGGTGAACGACAACACCTCGCGCCGGCCTCAGGCCAGCACGAGGTTGTCGCGGTGGATCAGCTCGGGCTCGGCCGCGTAGCCGAGCAGCTTCTCGATGTCGGCCGACGGCCGGCGCGCGATCAGGCGCGCCTCGGCGCTGCCGTAGTTGGTCAGGCCGCGCGCGATCTCGCTGCCGTCGACGGCCCGCACCGCGATCACGTCGCCGCGATGGAACTCGCCTTCGACGCCGGTCACACCGATCGGCAGCAGGCTCTTGCCTTCGGCGCGCAGCTTGGTCGCGGCGCCGGCGTCGACGCTGACCGCGCCGCGCAGCTGCAGGTGATCGGCCATCCACTGCTTGCGCGCGGCGACCTTCTGCGTCGGCGCGATCAGCGCGGTGCCGATCGATTCGCCCGCGACCAGGCGCAGCAGCACGTCGGCCTCGCGCCCGTACGCGATCACGGTGCTGGCACCGCTGCGCGCGGCGCGCTTGGCGGCGAGCACCTTGGTGATCATGCCGCCGCGCCCGAGCCCCGAGCCGGCGCCACCGGCCATGCCTTCGAGCTCGGGCGCGCCGGCGCGCGCCTCTTCGATGAAACGCGCGTTCGCATCGTGGCGCGGGTCGGCGGAGTAGAGGCCGCGCTGGTCGGTGAGGATCACGAGCGCGTCGGCCTCGACGAGGTTCGCGACGAGCGCGCCGAGCGTGTCGTTGTCGCCGAACTTGATCTCGTCGACGACGACGGTGTCGTTCTCGTTGATCACCGGCACGACGCGGTGCGACAGCAGTGTGAGCAAGGTCGAGCGCGCGTTCAGGTAGCGCTCGCGGTCGGCGAGGTCGGCGTGCGTGAGCAGCACCTGCGCGCTGCCCAGGCCGTGCTCGCGCAGCTTCGATTCGTAGATCTGCGCCAGGCCCATCTGCCCGACCGCGGCGGCGGCCTGCAACTCGTGCACTTCCTTCGGCCGCACGGCCCAGCCGAGGCGCTTCATGCCCTCGGCGATCGCACCGCTCGAGACCATCAGCACCTCGCGCCCTTGCGCGGCGAGCGCGGCGATCTGCCGGCTCCATTGGCCGACCGCTTCGGCGTCGACGCCGCGCCCCTCGTTCGTCACCAGGCTCGAGCCGACCTTGACGACGATGCGGCGCGCGCGCTGCAGCGCCGCGCTCATGAGACCGAGCCGGCGGTGGGTTGCGCGTCGAAGCGCGGATCGGGATCGTCCGGCACGACGTTGCGCAGCTTCGCCACGTGGTCGTAGACGGCGCGCACCAGCGCGTCGCAGCCCTCGCGCGTGAGCGCCGAGATCTGGAACACCGGGCCC
>DATMIN010000116.1:0-2063 GCA_035554275.1 Burkholderiaceae bacterium | reverse complement strand
CCAGCGCGATCCAGCCCGTGGTGCTCACGCGCGCCGGCGCCCGCGGCGCCGCCGCGGCGCCGAAGCGCCTCGATCGGATGCGGGGTGCCTGCTCATCGCGCCGGCACGGTAGCACAGGCCCGGCGCGCGCCGGGCGTGAGGCGTCAGTCGGCCAGCGTCAGCACCAGCGAGAGCCCGGCCGTGGCCGCGGCCGGCGCGGCCCAGCCGGTGCCCGCGCCGGCCTGGCCGGCGACGATCGGCTCATCGACCCGGCCGACGCGCGGCTGGCGCGCATCGAGCAATTGCACGCCGGGCCAGCGCGCCTGCAGCCGCGCCGACACCGCCGCGAGCGGCCGGCCGGCGACCAGCGTCTCGACGGCGGCGCCCGCCGGCAGCTCCGGCACGAGTGCTGCGAACAGCTCGGCGCCGAAGCGCTCGCGCCACTGCCGGCGCGCGCTTTGCGAGACCCAGCGGCCGATGTGACGCGTCAGCGCCGGCGGGCAGGCGACGACGATCCAGCGCGCCGGCGCCGCGGCCTTGGCGAGCGGTTGAAGGGCGCGGCGCGCGGCCGCCACGTCGTTGACGAACACGGCGATCGTTTGCATCAGCTTCTCCTTCGCGAACAGGGTGGCGCGCGGCGCGCGGATCAGTTCGGCGCCGGGGTGCGCGCGGCGGCGCGGCGCGCCGCCCACCAGCCCGCGCCGAGCACGCCGGCGATGAGCAACGCGTGCGTGGCGATGCGGGCCGCCACACTCGGGTCGAACACGCTGTCGAGCAGCGGCTCGGCGACGATCATGTGCGCCGCGGTGTACGCCAGCACGCCGGCACCGGCGTAGGTGATGACGGGAAAGCGCTCGACCAGCTTGAGCACCAGCGTGCTGCCCCAGACCACGATCGGCACGCTGATCAACAGGCCGATCACCACCAGGTCGAAGCTGCCCTTGGCCGCGCCGGCGACGCCGAGCACGTTGTCGATGCCCATCAGCGCGTCGGCGATCACGATCGTCTTCATCGCGCCGAGAAACGTGGTCGCGGTCGGCTGGTGGGCGGAACCACCGCCGTCGTCGGGTGCGAGCAGCTTGTAGGCGATCCACACCAGGCCGAGGCCGCCGACCAGCATCAGGCCCGGGATCTTGAGCAGCCAGACCACGCCGATCGTCATGATCGAGCGCACGACGATTGCGCCGACGGTGCCCCAGACGATCGCGCGCTTTTGCAGGTGCGGCGGTAGTTTGCGCGCGGCGAGCGCGATCACGATGGCGTTGTCGCCGGCGAGGACGAGGTCGATCAGGACGATCGCGAGCAGGGCGGACAGCCAGGCGGCAGAGAAGAGTTCCATGAGTTTTCCATGTAGTCAAAGGCACGACAGACGACACGCGCCGCGGCCCACGCCGCGACGGCATCGAAGGTCTTGCCCAGCATGGAATGACTGTTATGGCCCGGCAAACCGGAAGCGGATCGTGGACCCCGCTTCGTCCTGACGGCTTGCCGAAACTACCGCGCGGCGGGCGCCGGCGGGCGTCGAGCTACTCCCCTTCGGCCACCATTAGGCCGGCCGCCGCCAACCCGTGTCAAGCCGGGGTCTTGTCGGCGCTGCGGGCACGGCGCTGCAACCACAGCCCGACGACGACGACGATCACCGCGCCGATCGCGCCGGCGACGTCGATCGCCAGCTCCGACTGCACGCCGAAACGCGCGGTCACGGCCGGGTCGGTCAGCAGCATCTCGCCGGCGAGGAAGCCGAGCAGCGCGGCGCCGAGCGTGATGATGATCGGAAAGCGGTCCATCACCTTCAGCAGCAGCGTGCTGCCGAAGATGATCAGCGGAATGCTGACCGCCAGGCCGATGATCAGCAACGCGGTGTTGCCCTTGGCCGCCGCCGCGACCGCGAGCACGTTGTCCAGGCTCATCACCAGGTCGGCGACGAGGATTGTTCGGATCGCGGCCGCCATGCCGCCGATTTCCTTGTGGCCGTCTTCGTCGCCGGTGTCATCGCTGAGCAGCGAGATGCCGATGTACAAGAGCAGCAGCGCGCCGACGATCTTCAGGTAGGGCCATTTCAGCATCTCGACCGCGATCAGGGT
>DATMIN010000115.1:0-8790 GCA_035554275.1 Burkholderiaceae bacterium | reverse complement strand
TCGAACAGGCTGTTGATCAGCTCGTCCTTGGCCGGGTAGTGGTAGTACAGGTTGCCCGGGCTGATGCCGAGCTCGGCCGAGATCAGCGTGGTCGAGACGTTCGGCTCGCCGAAGCGGTTGAACAGCGCGAGCGTGACTTCGAGGATGCGCTCGGCGGTGCGGCGTGGCTTCTTCGTTTGCGTGGCCATCGTGCGTGTGCGTCGGTCCGTCCGTCTTCCGTCCGTCTCCGCGGGCAATCTAGCACCATCGATGCGCGCGCCGCATCGGCATCTCCCGCAGGGGCGCGCGCCGCGGTAGCGGCGCGCCGCCGACCCTAGAATGCCGCGCCACATGCCCGCCATCTCATTCCAGGACGTCGCCAAGATCTACCGCGGCGCCCGCGGCGCCGTCCACGCGCTCGACGGTGTGAGCTTCGACATCGAGGCCGGCGAGTTCTTCGGCCTGCTCGGGCCCAACGGCGCCGGCAAGACGACGCTGATCAGCATCCTCGCCGGGCTCGCGCGCGCGAGCCGCGGCACCGTGACGGTGCTCGGCCACGATGTCGTCACTGATTACGCCGCCGCGCGCCGCAGCCTGGGCATCGTGCCGCAGGAGCTGGTGTTCGACCCGTTCTTCAGCGTGCGCGAGGCGCTGCGCATCCAGAGCGGCTACTTCGGCGTGCGCACCGACAAGCGCGCCAACGACGCCTGGATCGACGAGCTGCTCGCCCACCTCGGCCTGGCCGACAAGGCCGACGCCAACATGCGGCAGCTCTCGGGCGGCATGAAGCGCCGCGTGCTGGTCGCGCAGGCGCTGGTGCACCGGCCGCCGGTGATCGTGCTCGACGAGCCGACCGCGGGCGTCGACGTCGAGCTGCGCCAGACGCTGTGGCAGTTCGTCGCGCGCCTGAACCGCGAGGGCCACACCGTGCTGCTGACGACGCACTACCTCGAAGAGGCCGAGGCGCTGTGCGGGCGCATCGCGATGCTGAAGCAGGGCAAGGTCGTCGCGCTCGACCGCACCTCGGCGCTGCTCGCCGGCACCGCGAGCACGATGCTGCGTTTCAAGATGGACGCGCCGCTGCCGCTGGCGCTTGCCGCGCAGTCGCGCGTCACCGGGCGGATCGTGCAGATCACCGCGCACGACGCGGCCGAGGTCGAGGCTGTCCTCGGCGCGCTGCGCGCGGCCGGCTGCAAGCCCGAAGACCTCGAGATCGGGCGCGCCGATCTGGAAGACGTGTTCCTCGAGATCATGAGCGGCGGCACGCAGGCGGCGCGCACGACGCCGCAGGTTGGGGTGGCCGCGTGAGCACGGTGAACGTTTGGTCGGGTACGAGCACACTCCTCTACAAGGAGGTGCTGCGGTTCTGGAAGGTCAGCTTCCAGACGGTGGCTGCGCCGGTGCTCACCGCGATCCTGTACCTGCTGATCTTCGGCCACGTGCTCGAAGATCACGTCAAGGTGTTCGGCAGCGTCGGCTACACCAGCTTCCTGATTCCGGGGCTGGTGATGATGAGCGTGCTGCAGAACGCGTTCGCGAACAGCAGCAGCTCGCTGATCCAGAGCAAGATCACCGGCAACCTGGTGTTCCTGCTGGTCGCGCCGCTCTCGCACTGGGCCTGGTTCGTCGCCTACGTGGGCGCGGCGGTGGTGCGCGGCGCGGTGGTCGGCGGCGGCGTGCTGCTCGCGACGTTCTGGTTCGCGCCGCTGCCGCTGGCGCAGCCGCTGTGGATCGTCGTGTTCGGCCTGGCCGGCGCCGCGATGATGGGCGCGCTCGGGCTGATCGCCGGCTTGTGGGCCGAGAAGTTCGACCAGATCGCGGCGTTCCAGAACTTCGCGATCATGCCGATGACGTTCCTCTCCGGCGTGTTCTATTCGGTCGGCTCGCTGCCCGCGTTCTGGAAGGCCGTGAGTCACCTGAATCCGTTCTTCTACATGATCGACGGTTTCCGCCACGGCTTCTTCGGCATCAGCGACGTCTCGCCGTGGGTCGCCCTGGCGGTGGTCGGCGCGAGCTTGGGCGTCGTCTGCGCGCTGAGCCTGCACTTGCTGCGGATCGGCTACAAGATCCGCCACTGAGACGACGGTCGAGATCATCATGGCCGGGCCGCGGCGCGGCTCAGCGGTCGTAGACGGTCGCGCGCGAGCGCAAGCCCTTGATCTCGATCGGGTTGCCCGACGGATCGGTCAGGAACATCGTCCACTGCTCGCCGGGCTCGCCCGCAAAGCGCACGCCAGGCGGAATCACGAACTCGATCTCGGCGTGGCCGCGCAGCCGCTGCGCAAGGGCTTGCCAGTCGGGCAGCTCGAGGATCACGCCGAAGTGCGGCATCGGCACCAGGTGCTCGCCGACGCGCCCGGTGCGGGTGGTGGCGAACGGCTCGCCGAGGTGCAGCGAGAGCTGGTGGCCGAAGAAGTCGAAGTCGACCCAGGTCGGCGCGCTGCGGCCTTCGCGCGCGCCGAGTGCCTCGCCGTAGAAGCGCCGGGCCGCGTCGAGATCGCGCACGTGCAAGGCGAGGTGGAAGATGCTGCCGCTCACGCCGCGATCGTAGCGCGGCCCGCCGGCTAGAATCGCGCCACCATGGCCGACCCGACCGCCGACGACGTGCAGCGCTTCATCGCGCAGGCGCTCGTGTGCGAGCACATCGAGGTCGAGGGCGACGGGCGCCACTTCTTCGCGACGATCGTCTCGGCTGCGTTCGAGGGCACGAACCGCGTGGCGCGTCAGCGCCGCGTGTTCCAGGCGCTCGGCGATAGAATGCGCGAGCAAATCCACGCGCTGTCGATGAAGACGCTCACGCCGGCCGAATGGGCCAAAGAAACCAACCCGGTCGCCGAGCCCGGTTCGGCCTCCGCCCACCACCACTGACCACACGCCGCAGGGTGCGCTGCGGCTGACGGCGAGTGCGTCGGCGTTGGCCCGACGCCCCGCGCCGAAGGCAGTGTGCGAGCTCTGGGCCCACCCGAGCCTATGGACAAACTCCTGATCCGCGGCGGCCGCCCCCTCGAGGGCACGGTCACGATTTCCGGCGCGAAGAACGCGGCGCTGCCCGAGATGTGCGCGGCGCTGCTGACCGACGAGCCGGTGCGCCTGCACAACGTGCCGCGCCTGCAGGACGTGACGACGACCTGCAAGTTGCTCGAGAGCATGGGCGTCGCCGTCGAGCGCGCCGCCGATGCGGTGACGCTGCGCGCGAACCGGCTCACGTCGCGCGAAGCCTCGTACGACCTCGTCAAGACGATGCGCGCGTCGATCCTCGTGCTCGGCCCGTTGGTCGCGCGCTTCGGCGAGGCGCGCGTCTCGCTGCCCGGCGGCTGCGGCATCGGCTCGCGGCCGGTCGACCAGCACATCAAGGGGCTGCAGGCGATGGGCGCCGACATCACCGTCGAGCACGGCTACATCGTCGCCCGGGCGAAGCGGCTCAAAGGCGCGCGCATCACGACCGACATGGTCACGGTCACCGGCACCGAGAACCTGCTGATGGCCGCGACGCTCGCCGAGGGCGAGACGATCCTCGAAAACGCCGCGCAGGAGCCCGAGATCCCCGACCTCGCCGAGCTGCTGATCGCGATGGGCGCGAAGATCGAGGGCCACGGCACGAGCCGCATCCGCATCCAGGGCGTCGAGCGGCTGCACGGCGCGACGCACACCGTGATCCCCGACCGCATCGAGACCGGCACCTTCCTGTGCGCGGTGGCCGCGGCCGGCGGGGACGTGCGGCTGGCGCGCACCCGCGCCGCGCACCTCGAGGTGCCGATCGAGAAGCTGCGCGAGGCCGGCGTGACGGTCGAACTCGGCAGCGACGCCACGATCCGCGTCGTCGGCCGCGGCCGCACGAACGCGGTGAGCTTTCGCACCAGCGAGTACCCGGCGTTCCCGACCGACATGCAGGCGCAGTTCATGGCGCTGAACTGCATCGCCAACGGCACCTCGATCGTGACCGAGACGATCTTCGAGAACCGGCTGATGCACGTCAACGAGCTGATGCGGCTGGGCGCGCAGATCGAGGTCGACGGCCACACCGCGATCGTGCACGGCGTGCCGCGCCTGTCGGGCGCGACCGTGATGGCGACCGACCTGCGCGCCTCGGCGAGCCTGGTGATCGCCGGGCTGGTGGCCGACGGCGACACGCTCGTCGACCGCATCTACCACCTCGATCGCGGCTACGACCAGATGGAAGCGAAGCTGCGCGCGATCGGCGCCGACGTCGAGCGCATCCGATGAAGGAACGCGCGTGATCACGTTCGCGCTGCCCAAGGGCCGGATCTTCGACGAGATCGTGCCGCTGCTCGCGGCCGCCGGCATCGCCGTGACCGAAGACCCGGAGAAGACGCGCAAGCTGATCGTCGCCACCGGCCGGCCCGACGTGCGGCTCGTGCTGGTGCGCGCCTCCGACGTGCCGACCTACGTGCAGCATGGCGGCGCCGACATGGGCGTGGTCGGGAAGGACACACTGCTCGAACATGGCGGCGAAGGTCTCTATCAACCGCTCGACCTGAACATCGCGAAGTGCCGCATGAGCGTCGCGGTGCGCGCCGACTTCGACTACGCGGCCGCGGTGAAGCAGGGCTCGCGCATCCGCGTCGCGACCAAGTACAGGCAGATCGCGCGCGATCACTTCGCGAACAAGGGCGTGCACGCCGACATCATCAAACTCTACGGCTCGATGGAGCTGGCGCCGCTGACGGGGCTGGCCGACGCGATCGTCGACCTCGTCTCGACCGGCAGCACGCTGCGCGCGAACCAGCTCGTCGAGGTCGAGCAGATCATGGCGATCTCGTCGCGCCTGATCGTCAACCAGGCCGCGCTGAAGCTCAAGCGCGAAGCGATCCGCGGCATCATCGATGCGTTCGAGCGCGCCGTGGGGCCACTGCCGTGAGCGCCGTCAACATGCGCCTGCTCGACACGACGGCCGCCGATTTCGAGGCCGCGTTCCAGCGCGTGCTGCACTGGTCGGCCGAGACCGACGACGCGATCGAGAGCGCCGTCGCGCGCATCCTCGCCGACGTGCGCGTGCGCGGCGACGCGGCGGTGCTCGAGTACACGCGGCGCTTCGACGGCGTCGAGGCGGCGAGCGTCGCGGCGCTCGAGATTCCGCGCGCCGAGCTGCTCGCCGCGCTCGACGCGATCCCGGCCAAGCAGCGCGCGGCGCTCGAGGCCGCGGCGCAGCGCGTGCGCAGCTACCACGAGCGCCAGCTCGACGCGTGCGGCCGCTCGTGGAGCTATCGCGACGCCGACGGCACGCGACTCGGCCAGAAGGTCACGCCGCTGGATCGCGTCGGCATCTACGTGCCGGGCGGCAAGGCGACGTACCCGTCGAGCGTGCTGATGAACGCGCTGCCGGCGAAGGTGGCCGGCGTCGGCGAGATCATCATGACCGTGCCGACGCCGGCCCGCAGGGACGGCACTCCCGAAGGCTCGCGGGGCGAGCGCAACCCGATGGTGCTGGCCGCCGCCGCGATCGCCGGCGTCGATCGCGCGTTCGCGATCGGCGGCGCGCAGGCGGTCGGCGCGCTCGCGTACGGCACCGCGACGGTGCCCGCGGTGCACAAGATCACCGGCCCGGGCAACGCCTACGTGGCGAGCGCGAAGCGGCGCGTGTTCGGCACCGTCGGCATCGACATGATCGCGGGGCCGAGCGAGATCCTCGTGCTCGCCGACGGCACGACGCCGGCCGACTGGGTCGCGATGGATCTGTTCAGTCAGGCCGAGCACGACGAGCTCGCGCAGAGCATCCTGCTGTGCCCCGACGCCGGCTACATCGCCGCGGTGCGCGAGGCGATCGAGCGGCTGCTGCCGGCGCTGCCGCGGCGCGACGTGATCCGCGCCTCGCTCGAGGGCCGCGGCGCGCTGATCAAGACGCGCAGCATGGAAGAGGCGTGCGAGATCAGCAACCGCATCGCGCCCGAGCACCTCGAGGTCAGCTCGCGCGACCCGCAGCGCTGGGAGCCGCTGCTGCGCCACGCCGGCGCGATCTTCCTCGGCGCGTTCACGAGCGAGAGCCTGGGCGACTATTGCGCCGGCCCGAACCACGTGCTGCCGACCTCGGGCACCGCGCGCTTCTCGTCACCGCTGGGCGTCTACGATTTCCAGAAGCGCAGCAGCCTGATCGAGGTCAGCGAGGCCGGCGCGCAGGTGCTCGGGCCGATCGCCGCCGAGCTCGCGTACGGCGAGGGCCTGCAGGCGCATGCGCGCGCGGCCGAGATGCGCTTGAGGCGTTGACACGAACTTCGTGTTCCACGAAAATCGTGTGATCAGTGCATCTTTTGGAACTGTCATGAAGAATGTGACCGTGACGATGGAGGACGACGTGGCCGACTGGGCACGCATCGAGGCGGCGCGCCGCAACACCAGCGTGTCGCGACTCGTCGGCGAGATGCTCGCCGACAAGATGCGGCACGACGACGCGTACGAGCGGGCGATGAACGAATGGCTGAGCCGCGACCGCACGTGGAAGTCCAATGGCCGCGCCTACCCCAAGCGCGAAGAGACGCATGACCGCGGTCTTCGTTGACACCAATGTCCTGCTGTACAGCGAGGATGGCGCCCACCGTGCCAAGCAGGCGCGCGCTATCGACTGGCTGCAGGCGTTGTGGACGCGGCGCAGCGGGCGCTTGAGCACGCAGGTGCTGAACGAGTTCTACGTGAACGCCACGAAGAAGCTCAAGCCCGGCATGGCGGCGGGCGACGCACGTGCCGAAGTGCGGCGCTACCAGCGCTGGCAGCCGTGGGTGCCGGACCACGCGACCGTGGAGACGGCGTGGGCCGTCGAAAGCCGCTTCGGGTTCAGCTTCTGGGACGCGCTGATCATCGCGTCTGCCAAGGCGCAGGACTGTCGCTACCTGCTGACCGAAGACCTGCAACACGAACAGAGCATCGACAGCGTGCAGATCCTCAACCCGTTTTTGATCGGGCCCGACGTGCTCGACCGCGACGCGCCATGACCGCACTCCAGGATCGAATGAAGCAGGTGATTCGTCAGGACATCCAGTCGATGCACGGCTACGCGGTGCAGCCTTCCGCCGGCATGGTCAAGGTCGACATGATGGAGAACCCGTTCCGTCTGTCCACTGCGCTGCGCCTCGAGTTGGGAGCGCGCCTTGCCGATGTGGCGCTGAACCGCTATCCGACCGAGCGCGGCAATGTCTTGCGCGAGGCGCTCGCCGCTCACGCCGGCATGCCTGCAGGCTGCGACATCGTGCTGGGCAATGGCTCCGACGAGCTGATCGCGATGCTCAGCGTGGCCTGCGCCGTGCCCGGCAATACCGTGATGGCGCCCCTGCCGGGCTTTGTGATGTACCAGATGTCGGCCGAGATGCAGGGCCTGGAGTTCGTCGGTGTACCGCTGACAGCCGACTTCGAGCTCGACCTGCCGGCCATGCTCGCCGCCGTGCGCGAGCACCGACCGGCGCTGGTCTATCTCGCTTACCCGAACAACCCGACCGCCAATCTGTGGAACGACGCGGCGATCGACGCCATCATCGAGGCGGCACCAGGCTTGGTCGTGATGGACGAGGCCTACCAGCCGTTCGCGGCGCGCGATTCGATGGCCAGACTCGAACGCTTCGATCACGTGCTGCTGATGCGCACGATGAGCAAGTTCGGTCTGGCCGGCGTGCGCATCGGCTACCTGATGGGCCGGCGCGAGCTGATCGCCGAGGTCGACAAGCTGCGCCCGCCGTTCAATATCAGCGTGCTGAACTGCGAGGCCGCGCTGTTCGCGCTCGAACATGCCGACGAGTACGCACGCCAGGCGGCCGTGATCCGCAGCGAGCGCGAGCTGCTGCAGACGAAACTGCGCGCCCTGCCGGGCGCGCAGCCGTTCCCGAGCGAGGCCAACATGATCCTGGTGCGCGTGCCCGACTCGAAGCGCGCCTTCGAGGGCATGCGCGCGCGCGGGGTGCTGGTGAAGAATATCGAGGGCCTGCACCCGCTGCTGAAGAACTGCCTGCGGCTGACGGTCGGCACGCCCGAGGAAAATGTGCTGATGATCGACGCGCTGAAAGCGAGCCTGTGATGACGACCGTTGAGCGCACGGCGGAGGTGATCCGCCACACCACCGAGACGCAGATCCGCGTCGCGGTGAACCTCGACGGCAGCGGCGCCGCGAAACTCGACACCGGCATCGGCTTTTTCGACCACATGCTCGACCAGATCGCGCGCCACGGCCTCGTCGATCTCGAGATCGAGGCCAAGGGCGACCTGCACATCGATGGCCACCACACCGTGGAAGACGTCGGCATCACGCTCGGCCAGGCGGTCGCCAAGGCGGTCGGCGGCAAGCTGGGGCTGGTGCGCTACGGCCACGCCTATGTGCCGCTCGACGAGGCGCTGTCGCGCGTGGTGATCGACTTCTCGGGCCGGCCCGGGCTGCACATGCGCGTCGACTTCAAGAGCGGCATGGTCGGCGCGCTCGACACGCAGCTCGTCTACGAGTTCTTCCAGGGGTTCTCGAACCACGCCGGCGTGACGCTGCACATCGACAACCTGTTCGGTGACAACGCGCACCACCAATGCGAGACGATCTTCAAGGCGTTCGCGCGCGCACTGCGCATGGCCGTCGCGATCGATCCGCGCGCGGCCGGCGTGATCCCGTCGACGAAAGGCTCGCTCTGAATGAAGCCCCCACGTCGCTTCGCTCCTGCCCCCCGAGGGGGCGGTCAGTGGTCGGGTCCCGAAGGGGCCCCTTCGTGGCCCTTGGCGGCCGGGCGCCACTGACATGAGCAGAACGGTGGCCGTGGTCGACTACGGCATGGGCAACCTGCGCTCGGTGTCGCAGGCGGTGATGCACGTGGCGCAAGGCTCGGGCGT
>DATMIN010000114.1:0-3842 GCA_035554275.1 Burkholderiaceae bacterium | reverse complement strand
GTCTCCGCCGTGAATTCGCCGCTGTCCTTGTCCTTGGACCACTCGGTCAGGCGCACGGCGATCTTGGCCGTCACTTCCACCGCGCCGTTGTCGAGTGCGCGCTGCACTTCGACCACGTCGGAGAAGATGATGCCTTCGCCCTTGGCGTTGATGCGGTCGCGGGTCGCGTAATAGAGACCCAGCACCACGTCCTGCGACGGCACGATCGACGGTTCGCCGTTGGCCGGGAACAGGATGTTGTTCGAAGCCAGCATCAGCGTGCGGGCTTCCATCTGCGCTTCGATCGACAGCGGAATGTGCACCGCCATCTGGTCGCCGTCGAAGTCGGCATTGAATGCCGCGCAGACCAGCGGATGCAGTTGGATCGCCTTGCCTTCGATCAGCACCGGCTCGAACGCCTGGATGCCCAGGCGGTGCAGCGTCGGCGCGCGGTTCAGCAGAACCGGGTGTTCCTTGATGACTTCCTCGAGGATGTCCCAGACCACCGGCGTGCCCGATTCGACTTCCTTCTTCGCCGCCTTGATGGTCGTGGCGATGCCCATCGCTTCCAGGCGCGAGAAGATGAACGGCTTGAACAGCTCGAGCGCCATCAGCTTGGGCAGGCCGCACTGATGCAGCTTCAGCGTCGGGCCGACCACGATGACCGAACGGCCCGAGTAGTCGACACGCTTGCCCAGCAGGTTCTGGCGGAAGCGGCCGCTCTTGCCCTTGATCATGTCGGCAAGAGACTTCAGCGCGCGCTTGTTCGCGCCCGTCATCGCCTTGCCGCGACGGCCGTTGTCCAGCAGCGAATCGACCGCTTCCTGCAGCATGCGCTTTTCGTTGCGCACGATGATTTCGGGTGCCTTCAGCTCCAGCAGCCGCGCAAGGCGGTTGTTGCGGTTGATGACGCGCCGATACAGGTCGTTCAGGTCCGAAGTCGCGAAGCGGCCGCCATCGAGCGGCACGAGCGGGCGCAGATCCGGCGGCAGCACCGGCAGCACTTCCATCACCATCCACTGCGGCTTGATGCCCGACTTCTTGAAGGCTTCCATCACCTTCAGGCGCTTCGAGTTCTTCTTGACCTTCAGCTCGGAGCCGGTCATGTCGCCGCGCAGCTTCTCGATCTCGGTGTCGAGGTCGATCTCGGCCAGCAGCTTGTGCACGCCCTCGGCGCCCATCAGCGCGACGAACTCGTCACCGAACTCGGTGCGCTTCGCGTCGAAGTCGTCCTCGCTCATGATGCTGAACTTCTTCAGCGGCGTCATGCCCGGGTCGACGACGACGTAGGCCTCGAAGTACAGCACGCGCTCGATGTCGCGCAGCGTCATGTCGAGCACGAGGCCCAGCCGCGACGGCAGCGACTTCAGGAACCAGATGTGCGCGCACGGCGCGGCCAGGTCGATGTGACCCATGCGCTCGCGGCGAACCTTGGTCTGGGTGACTTCGACGCCGCACTTCTCGCAGATCACGCCACGGTGCTTCAGGCGCTTGTACTTGCCGCACAGGCACTCGTAGTCCTTGATCGGGCCGAAGATCTTGGCGCAGAACAGACCGTCGCGCTCCGGCTTGAAGGTGCGGTAGTTGATGGTCTCCGGCTTCTTGACTTCGCCGAACGACCAGGACCGAATTTTCTCGGGGGAAGCCAGACCGATCTTGATGGCATCGAAATGCTCATCAGGGGTGAACTGGCGGAACAGATCAAGCAAACCCTTCATGTTCTGTTTCCTTCCTAATTAGTTGCGTTCGAGTTCGATGTCGATGCCGAGCGAGCGGATCTCCTTGACCAGCACGTTGAACGATTCCGGCATGCCGGCCTCGATCGCGTGCTCGCCCTTGACGATCGACTCGTACACCTTGGTGCGGCCGTTCACGTCGTCCGACTTCACCGTCAGCATCTCCTGCAGCACGTAGCTCGCGCCGTAGGCCTCGAGTGCCCAGACTTCCATCTCGCCGAAGCGCTGGCCGCCGAACTGCGCCTTGCCGCCCAGCGGCTGCTGGGTGACGAGCGAGTACGGGCCGGTCGAGCGCGCGTGCATCTTGTCGTCGACCAGGTGGTGCAGCTTCAGCACGTGCATGTAGCCCACCGTCACGGGGCGCTCGAACGCCTCGCCGGTGCGGCCGTCGTACAGCGTGGCCTGGGTGCGCGTCTCGGTCAGGCCCTTGGCCTTCGCGATCTCGTCCGGGTAGGCGAGCTTGAGCATCGCGCGGATCTCTTCCTCGGCCGCGCCGTCGAACACCGGTGTGGCGAACGGCACGCCCTTGGTCAGGTTGCCGGCCATCTCGATGATTTCGGCGTCCGACAGGTCGTTCAGGCGCTCGGTCTTGCCGCCCGACTTGTTGTACAGCTCGTCGAAGAACTTGCGCAGTTCGGCCACCTTGACCTGCTCGGCCAGCATCGTCTCGATGCGCTGGCCGATGCCCTTGCCGGCCCAGCCGAGGTGAACCTCGAGCACCTGCCCGACGTTCATCCGGCTCGGCACGCCGAGCGGGTTCAGCACGATGTCGCACGGCGTGCCGTCGGCCATGTACGGCATGTCTTCCACCGGCACGACCTTCGACACGACGCCCTTGTTGCCGTGACGGCCGGCCATCTTGTCGCCCGGCTGCAGGCGGCGCTTGACGGCGAGGTACACCTTCACCATCTTCAGCACGCCGGCCGGCAGCTCGTCGCCCTGCGTCAGCTTCTTGCGCTTCTCTTCGAAGTTGAGGTCGAAGCTGTGGCGCGTCTGCTCGAGCGAGTTCTTCACGCTCTCGAGCTGGCTCGCGATGGTCTCGTCGGCCGGGCGGATGTCGAACCAGTGGTACTTCTCGACGCTGGCCATGTAGGCCTTGTCGATCACCGTGCCCTTGGCGATCTTCTGCGGGCCGCCGTTCGCGGGCTGGCCGACCAGCAGCTTCTCGATCCGGTCGAACGCGTCGGCCTCGACGATGCGCAGCTGGTCGTTCAGGTCGAGGCGGAAGCGCTTCAGCTCGTCGTCGATGATCTGCTGGGCGCGCTTGTCGCGCGGGATGCCTTCACGGGTGAAGACCTGCACGTCGATGACCGTGCCGTTCGTGCCCTGGTCGACGCGCAGCGACGTGTCCTTCACGTCGGAGGCCTTCTCGCCGAAGATCGCGCGCAGCAGCTTTTCTTCCGGCGTCAGCGTGGTCTCGCCCTTCGGCGTGACCTTGCCGACCAGCGTGTCGCCCGGGTTCACTTCGGCGCCGACATACACGATGCCGGATTCGTCGAGGCGGCCGAGTTGCTGTTCCGACAGGTTCGGAATGTCGCGGGTGATTTCTTCGGAGCCGAGCTTGGTGTCGCGCGCCATCACGACCAGCTCCTCGATGTGGATCGAGGTGTAGCGATCGTCGGCGATCACGCGTTCGCTGATCAGGATCGAGTCTTCGAAGTTGTAGCCGTTCCAGGGCATGAAGCCGACCAGCATGTTCTGGCCCAGGGCCAGCTCGCCGATGTCGGTCGAGGCGCCGTCGGCAATGATGTCTTCGGCCGCCACCTTGTCGCCGCGCTTGACGATCGGGCGCTGGTGGATGTTGGTGTTCTGGTTCGAGCGCTGGTACTTGATCAGGTTGTAGATGTCGACGCCGACCTCGCCGTGCACCGTTTCCTTGTCGTTGACGCGGATCACGATGCGGTTGGTGTCGACATAGTCGACGACGCCGCCGCGCTTCGCAGCGACGACGGTGCCCGAGTCCTTTGCGGCGACGCGCTCGACGCCGGTGCCGACCAGCGCCTTCTCGGGGCGCAGCGTCGGCACGGCCTGGCGCTGCATGTTCGCGCCCATCAGCGCGCGGTTCGCATCGTCGTGCTCGAGGAACGGCACCAGCGACGCCGCCACCGAGACGATCTGCGTCGGCGC